>JAEHCN010000013.1 GCA_020696395.1 Thermoplasmata archaeon
GGCATACATCAATGTCCATGAAATCTACTTGGGACTCGAGAACGAGACTCTGTCGATGAGCGAGGCGCAGTCCCTCCTTGAAAGCATTCGAGACAATCAGTTGATCCCCTGGCTTCAAGAAGATTTACTGACGCTAGAATGGGCCTGGATGGAAGCCGCAGCTACCCTGACTGAAGGCCGCGCATGAAACCTCTCTGGCACTCTTCGAGTGAATGGTCGGAATGGTAGTGCCAGCGCTCATCGCCACTTCGATGCAAATTCCACGCCTTCGACGAGCGCGCAATCAGGCACCAGGTAGCCCAAGGTTAATGGTTCGGTGGGCGCGCTCCAATCCCCCGTGGGAAAAGGCCATAGGGGCGGAATAAAGGAAAGGGGTTTGGGGGACGGACGAGAAGGACCAGGGAACGCTTCAAGTGGCACGGTTTCACGTCGCGAGAACGCAAGGTTAAATATCTTTTCGGGCATGGTCGGCCAATGCCTGACATCCGGATGGTCGTCAGATGCTTCCCGACGGAGGAGAGATCCTTCGTCGCGGAGGCTATCACGAAACTTTTTCCCGATGCGGTGGTGGAGGGCGACGATCCGCTGATTGCGAGAGCCGGAAGCATCGAGGTCTTCTCCGAGCAGCTGGCCCGGCAGCGAATCCGGTCGGCGGCGAGGAAGATGCTCCGGAGAGGCATGGGTGGCGAGGAGACGCACTTCAAGCTCAACAAACAGGTCGCGACGCTCGGGAAGGTGTCCTTCGCGATCGAAGAACATCCCCTGGGTGATGTCGAGGTGGTGATTAGAGCCGAAGACATAGTCGGCCTGATCGATGCCATCGCTCCGAGGCTCTCATCGGGGGAGGGCGGCTCGTGATCGGCGTCGCCTCCCCCTCGTTCTGTTTCCAGAACTTCTCCAGGACGCTGGAGGAGATCTCCAGGCAATTCAAATTGTGGGAGGTGCTGGTGGAGGTCGAGCACACGATCGAGAAAGTGGAGCCCGTGATGGCCGAGGAGGCACACTCGTACGACGTGCGTTTCCAGGTGCATGGCCCCATGAGCGACGTCAACATAGGCAGCGTTTACGAGAGGATGAGGCTCGTCGCAGTCGACGAAATCGTCCGCACAGCGGAGTTCTGCAGGAGGCAGAACATCCAGGTTCTGACGATTCATCCGGGGTTCTTCCAGGGGATCGCCTTCCTGGACCGACCATCGGTCGTGTCCCAGATGAAGAAGTCTCTGAAGGAGATATCTGTGGCAGCCGCGGAGAGTTCGGTCACCGTCGCGTTGGAGAACATGCCGAAAGGTATCAACGCCACATGCACCACCGCGTCGGAACTCCTCGAGGTGATCGAGGGCACCGAGGTGGGATTCTGCTTCGATATGGGGCACGCGAACACCGCAGGACAGGTCGACACTCTTCTCGAACATATCGACATGTTCCGGAATGTCCATCTGCACAACAACGATGGCTCGTGGGACCAGCACGACAGGATCGACCACGGGAGCGCCGACCTCCCCAGTATCATGGCATCCGTAGTTCGAGGGGGATACGATGGGAGCCTGATAATCGAATCCGCCGACCTGGATAGCGCGGTGTCGAGCAAGCGAGTTCTTGCCGCCCTACTCGAATAGCCTGCCACAGCTCAAGCACTGCATCTTGCCGGCCATCCATCTCGCCCCGGTGGAACCGCAGACCGGGCAGACGAAATAGCTCCTCGAGGAGGGCGCCGTCGCCCCACTCCTGTCGGCGAAGCGGTAACTCTCATGGTCTGACTGCCGACCCACTCCCCCCCAACCACCAGTTTGACTTGCGGGGTAGGGCTGCTGGTACATAGTTCGTGCGGGAACGGGTGCCACCGCCCCCCCTCCTATATGATCGAAGTAGGTTTTCCTACTCAGGAACTCCACTATACGAATGGTGAAGTAGATAGCGAACAGGAGACCGAGCCCAATCCAGAGGAGGATGCCGATTCCAACGACCAGCGCCAATGCGATCGAATCGTCGAACACGAGCAGAGGCATCGACAAGTAATCGAACGAGAAGTGAAGCATGATCGATGCCGCCAACCCATGCTTGAGATATATGTACCCGAAGGCTACGCCGGCCAGGCCGGACGGGAACACCTTCCAGGCGCCCCATCCTTCGAGGTGTGCGAACCCGAATATGACGGAGGACACGAGGATCATCGCAACCTCGGCTCGGCCGATTGACACGCCGCCCGCAAGCACATACTTGTGAGGCTTCTTGAAACCCCGTTTCATGGCGGCGTCGACCGCGATCAGCGGAAGGCCAATCATCAGCACCCTGATGATGAGCTCCTCCCACACCGATGCGTTCGCTAGTAGGAGCAACAGCTCCCAAGTCTCCGCTTCTTCGATCGGGTCAGTCACCTCGCTGCCCATGGCCATCATCGCCAGCACGATGATCGTGTTTATGAAGAACACAGCGAACATGAGGCCGCACATGTCAAAGAAAGGACTGTGATCCCTCGCCGCGCTCTTCATCGTGAGCTCCTTGACAAACCCGCGTGCGCTGCCGAAGAACACCCACATCGCAGACAGCACAATTGCGGATACTAGGAAGAGATACCATCCATACAGCAACGGCCCCTTAAGCGTGATGAAGGGCAGAACATCGAAGAACACGATGGGAAGAGTGAAGGACCGCGTCTCCAGCTCGGGGAACACTATCTCCATCCCGTAGAGGAGTATGGCCAGACATACGACCAGGTACACTCCGAAGGATATCATGAAGATGGCGGAGATCGACCGGGCGATGTCTCTCCACGACCGTACTGCTCGTCTCTCCTGTCCGTAGTATTCGAAGGTCGTGAGCCCGGGCGGAGGTACAGCGTAAGAGTGGCCGTGCCGGACAGCCTCGGCGAGCGACGGCTTCAGGCCGCCGCACTTCGGGCAGTACGACCCTTGCCCGGGAATCGATGTATCGCAGTTTGTACAGACTTCGTCATAAGTGCTGTTGTGCGTCGTCGCATCGGGACCAGCTGGCACGGCCAGAGACTACAGGCTACAGGATATATTACGATATCTACCGCCATTGCCGCCTCACGTGCCTTACGTGGGAACGCCGGGAGGCCGCACTCGGCACACGGGTTATAGGACAACCCATTAAACACTGTGAATTACTGGGCGCTACACTCTTTGCCATTCCACGAACATTTATATCGCACGAGGATTATTGACAGGTTCGTCGGTCGGGGGTCAAAGAATGGGCGATGAACACGATACAAAAGTGCGTTTTGAGACTCTGAGCGCCGAGAAGATTCCATTCGGAAAGAACAACTTCCTCGAGGTCGCCAGAAAGAAGGCAATCACGGATGAGGGTGTTAGCGAGTTCATATCCGTATCTCGGGGGTACTATCTCCCGGACGGGAGCGAGAAGTACAAGAAATCGATCACGATCCCCGACGATCCTAGCATAAAGACCTTCGTGACCGAGAGAATCGGGAAACTCTGAATCGGGCATATGTCTCGGGACATGCAGCCGGCGTGAGCCTGATCGAGATACCTGCGCTCGTTGTAGGCATTTCCTCTTCGCGAGAGGCGCCTCAATCACTTCTCGTTCTCTGGTGATGGGGACCTAATTTCGACATCGAGCGCGACACGTTTGTGGCCAGTCCAGAGAGGGCAACATGTCTAGCATCATAGCCGTTCGCCGCCAAACCAAAAGTTATAAGTTCCGACTTGGAGATAGGCGACACCCCGGTTGGTAGGTGGACGGTATGGAGCAACCAGAACGTGCAATCAAGCTCCGGAAGGCCGAGATTGTTGAAATCAAGAACCTGTTCGAAACAGTCATGACATTCGCCTCTCACGGCATGTTCTACAGAAGTGGCAGGATCATGGCGGACAGGATCGTCAAGGCGGCTGGAACGGAACTAGGCAGGGTCAAGGATGCGATCATTAGGGAGGGTTGGGCCACTGATGTAGACTTCGACGGAGACATGGTGACCGTGACTGGGTCCATAGAAGCCTCGAATTCCGACGCCCCCACATGCCACGTGTTGCGAGGCATATTGGCGAAGTTGTTCGAAGAGAGGACCGGAAAGGACGTCTACTGCCACGAGCGAAAGTGCGTGTCCAAGGGAGACGAGCATTGCGTGTTCGTGATCGACACGGAGGTGCTTTGACGATGACTCGAAAGACCACCGGCATCCCAGGTCTCGACAGTATGCTACAGAACGGATTCCCGTTCCCGTCAGCCGTACTCATAGCCGGCGAGCCCGGCACTGGAAAGACTACGCTGGCCGTCCAGACCCTGTTTCACGGCGCGAAGGAGGGCGAGAAGGGATTGTACATAACGGCGATCTCGGAGCCACAATGGCTCGTGCAGAAGTTCCTGGGGTCATTCTCGTTCTATGACCAGGAGATGGTGGAGAAAGGGATGATCAACTTCATAGACCTCGGTCCGAGCATCATCAAGAACCCGAGCGACATGCTCGACATGATTAAGAAGAAGATCGAACAGTGCCAACCCGAGCGGATAGTGATCGACCCCATCACTCCCATGACCGACCTCCTGCAATGGCGGGGCGAGACCCGGGAGTTCATGCACGAACTCTTCGCGTATCTCAAGGCGTTCAACAGCCTCGCGATAATCACGTCCGAGATGTCGTATGACGATATCTCTCACAGCCAGGAGTCATACATGGTTGATGGCGTGATCGTGCTCTCCTATCCGGAGGAGGAGAAGGTCAGGAGGAAGTTCCTGGAGGTCCTCAAGATGAGGGGGACGAAGCACACAACTGGCCGCCAGCTCATAGACATAACCGACGATGGGTTGGCCGTACAGGCCGGTCTGAGGTAAGACTGTGTATGAACGCTGACACGGCCCCAGTCCTGAACGAGGGGAGCTCATACCTCTTCACGGACCAAGGGGTTCCAAGGGCATTCGAGGCGTTGAAAAGGCTCTTAGCAGAGGGTCGGAGAGGCCTCGTCATCACGCGGGCGCACCCGAGCAGGGTACAACAGGAACACGCGTTGGACTGCCCTGTGATGTGGATTGCGAAGAGTGCCAAGGCGACCAGTGGAGTCTTGAATCTGGAGCCCACGCGCCTGATGAAGATACACGGGACGATATCCGACTTCATCAAGGCCAACGAGGGGGCGGTCATTCTCCTGGATGGATTGGAGTACCTGATCACGGAGAACGGGTTCTCTCCAGTCATGAAAGCCATCCAACTGACGAACGAGGAAATCGCCATGAACAACGCCTTCCTTCTTGTGCCAGTGGATTCCCGCACTCTGGAGACCCAGCAGCTGGGATACCTCGAACGCGAGTTCACTCTTCCGGACGAGAATTCGAGGCGCGTCCGATTCGGATGAGGTTCGACGTGCAGAGCGCTCCGTTTTTCTAGTAGCTAGCCGCTTAGGTCGACATATGGCAGCCGGCGAAAGCCTCGGGCGGGTCCATGTGATTACTGGGCCTGGAAAGGGGAAGACCACGGCAGCGTTCGGCCTGGCTATGCGGGCCGCCGGGCACGGCCTGAGGGTCTGCGTCGTGCAGTTCATGAAGACAGGCGAGACGACCGGCGAGGTCATTGCTGCTGAGCAGCTGAAGAAGGTCCGTGTGGCGCAGTTCGGCACGGGTCAGTTCGTCGGCGCAGGCTCGGTCTCCGAGAAGGATCGGAAGAGCGCCGCCAAGGCTGTCGAGTACGCCCGCAAGCAGGCCACGGGCGGAAAGTGCGACCTGCTCGTCCTCGACGAGATCAACGTGGCCGTGTTCTTCGGTCTAGTCACCGCGAAGGACATCATCGATCTCTTGGAGGAGCGCGCGGATGGGATGGAAACCATCCTGACAGGGAGGAACGCTCCTGAGGAGTTCATCCGGTACGCTGACTATGTCTCACACATCGACACGGTCAAACATCCATATGACGAAGGCGCCCCCGCGAGAAAGGGAATCGAGTGGTGACCCTTCACCCCGTCTTGTCCTTAAGGAAGAGGAGATATCTGACCTCCTCTGCAGTGTACACGGAATTCTTCTTCAGGCCTTCCGCGTCGTTGTCCCTCAGCATCCTAAGCAGCAGCGGCTGCCCCCTTGTCATGAGGTACACCCTACGGAACGCCTCGGCCTCGATGTCAGCATTGCCCAAGAGCTCCTTAGCGCTCACCTCGTCGAGTCCGCGGACCCTTGTCTCCAGCACAGCGCCGGATTCGACATGCGTCTTCTGATAGAACCAGTTGTAGGCGGGGGTGTCCTCTCTGGCGGTGATGACCAGCTTCGCCTCGGTCGAAGCGTCCACCAGCGCCGCGAAGAGCTCCACCACCTCCTCGTTGACGGTGTGGTATCCGTCCAACACGATGATCATGTCGGGTATCGATAGCGCCGAATCAAGGTCTGCGACTGTCGGTCTAATCCTCTTCCCGAAATCCACGATCGATGACTCTATCTCTTCCGGAGTGATTTGCTCTCTCACCGGGATCCATAGAACATCCGTCTCCTCGTGGTCCTGCACGAACTTACGGACGAGGGTGGTGGTGCCGTAACCTCTATTCCCCGACACGACGACGACGGCCGTGTCGGACCCGAGGAACGCGTCAAGGGCACTGAGCTCCCGCTCGCGCCCGTGGAATTGGCCTATCTCCGGCGCTCTGAGGAGGTCCCGGACCGGGGCCCGCCGTCTTTCGAGTAGTTCGATGGCGCCGTCCTTCATCCGAGAGACGAGGCTCATGGCCTGCTTACGCCCGAGCATCTCCTCAAAAGCTTTCCCCTCCATCTCGACGAGCCCGCTCGCCTTCCTGACACTGAGCAGGGACTTCCGCACATTCTCCCATGTCTCCTCTGCCTTTCGGAAACCCTCCGGCGTCACCGCGTACACGCTCATGCGCCTATCCCTGTTGGCCACCCTGCCTCGAAGCTCCTCGATGAGCCCGTCCTTGATGAGGGTCTTCATCGCGCGCGGCACATGCGTGCGCGAGATTCCTACCCCTTCGGCGATGCCGACCTGTGTGCTCTCGGGAGGGTACTCCTTTGGAGGAGTGTCAGTGGCGAACCTCGACAGATGAAGAAGCACACGTTCGTTGACGCTCAGCTGTCCTGGCATCACTCGCGAAATGTTTGTGTCCTTATATAACCATGCTGTTTCGGCGCGGCTTCCAAAGCCCCACACAGACCAAGATTCCCGTATGCGCTGGCCGGCCTGCTGGTAGCTGGTAATGACCGCAACATGTTTAAATACGCACGTGTCCGTTTGAATGCATTAGGCAGAGTTATCCATCCCCCCGGAGGATGTTCTCTATGGGCTTCGAACAATACAAGAGAAGGATGCGGTCGGACAAGGGCGGTGTTTCGGAGGTAGTCGGCAATATACTCATCCTAATGATCACGGTGATTCTCTTCAGCGCGATCGTTGCTTACGTCAACCAGATACCTATCCCAGAGACGACGACGAAGGCAGACTTCGCCGCGACGGTCTCGTTCGAGACCGATGTGGGCGGCACGACTGCCACCCTAACGGTCACACATGCAGGCGGGGTCGTGCTCAAGTCAGAGGACACGGTGGTACTGCTCCACATAGACTCTATGACCGATTATAACAAGCTGTCCGACGACCTCAATTTCACCCACGCCGAGTGGTCGACGGGCATCGATTGGACGAAGGACTTCTCCGTGGCTTCCCAGGCTAGCGAGATAATCGTGAACGTCATAGACCTCGATAAGAACTCCATAGTGTGGGCGAGTCAGGTGAGCGGCGGAGCCGGTGGGGCCGCACCTATAGTGCTGCAGCGGTATGCGGATGCGCTCTCCAGCACCCCCTCAGCGGACCCGGTCCTGCTCAACGGCAATTTCTCACTGTTTGCAAAGATAATCGATCTGGATAACGACTTGGACCCCAGCACGGTCTACGTGGATGCGTCGAACGTGGAAGGCAGCGCGGTGAAACACGCCGATGAGGAGACATCGGATGGGTGGTTCAGGTTCGATTTCGCAGATGAGGGCGGCTTCGTCTCCGATGTCACTGCCGTCGATGGAAAGATCGTGAAGTTCCACGCGACCGATGACGCTGGCCATACGACGGTATCAAGCTACATGATGTCAGTGACGGTTCTCCCCTCGAACACAGTCGAGATCACTAACCCCTACCCACCTTCTGAGGGCGGCCTTCCGAGCTACATAACATGGATGAGCGATGGCCAGGGGATCGGAATATACCATGCGAACAACGTTACCGGCGCAATCAACGTATCCGATCCAGGTACGGTCTTCGAAAAGGACGAGAAGGTCTTCATCAGGGTCGCAAGCCTGCGGCTGGACGGTATCGGCGGGACGAACAGTCTGACACTGGTCGACACTCGAACAGGTTTCATCTACACTCCGACCTACACCGGTTCTAGCAGTGCGGTGCTGCCTTTCTACGAGGCCAGCTCAGCGGGGGCGGCGTTCATTTATGAGTGCCAATTCGACACCGTGGGCCTTCCTCCGAGCGCCTACTCGACTGCGATCAGCCTTAAGAGCACTGGCAGTCCAACTGTGGTGTTCCAGACGACCCAGACAATCACCCTCAGCCAGGACGGCTCCTCGATAACATTCTCCCCGGACCTGTGGCTGTTCCGCGCCGATTCGAGAGATGATGTTGACGCATGGGGGACGAAAACCAAGCCGTTTGACCTCTCCATCGCAGCCAACAGCAGAATGTTTGTCAGTGTGAAGGTTCAGGATGCGGCTTCGAGCCCGGACCCGAGCGTGGACGCCGTCAGAATAACCGACATGCGCGGAGACATGCAACTGGACGGCACTCCTCCGTCAGGAAGCATGCTCACGTCCTGGGAGGCCAACTCCCTTGAGCCGTACAACCAGACTTACGAGTTCGAGATTGACTTGCGTCTTAATAACGGCGATCAATGGATCAGCGGCACACACGCATACGTCTTGAAGATCACACGGTTCGCTGATGCGAACGAGGGAGTGTATTCCCTCTCCAAGATGATCTACGTGAGAGCCAACACAGCCAAAGCTGACTTCTTCATCGGAGCTGCCGGGTATGTGACCGGTACATCCAACTTCGTGGACCCGCAGTACCTCTACCAGGTCGTGAACAACAACTTCTTCTCGCTGAGGACACTCTATGGCTACGCGAACGCTCCGAGCGCCGCGGACTGTTATGCGACGAGCGCCCTCGCATTAGGCGACATCGATGGCGATGGGGACAGAGACATACTTATGGGTCAGTATGGCAGTCACAAACTCTATTTCATCGAGAACAGCCTGAACACGTTCGGCTCGTGGCAGGATGCGTCAGTAATCCAGAGACCGGTTACGGATGATACCGACGCCGACATCAATTGGATAGACACCGGCGACATCAACGGGGACGGAGACATTGACATCGCCTACAGCACGTCGTACTACACCAGCAAAGGTCGCACGGTGGTCATCTACAACAACACTTACGGCACGTCGGGGACCGTGTTCAAGACGTACGGTACGACCAACGACGGCGTGAGGAAGATAGCGCTTGAGGACATGACGGGCGATGGTCGCGCCGACCTCATCGTGCTCGGCGAGGGGAAGGTGGAAGTGTTCGACCTGCAGGATTGGGACCCGACTTCGCCGATCGCCACGATTCCAGGCAGTGGCATTCCGAACATCATCGACTTCGATATTGCTGATGTGGACTATGACGGTATGATGGATATCGTCACGGTGGACAACTCTGGGACCGGCATCCCGGGTGTGCAGCTGAGTTATTACCGCGAGAGCGAGACACCGACGGTGAAGGTTCTTACCGGAGGCACAGCGATTCCGCTCTGGGGCGAAGCCGATGACGAGAATAGCGACATAAACTATACACACTCGGCAGAGGATGGCGGCGCTGCGTTGATACTGAGGGAGAACTCCTCCACAGAGCCGGTCGGCCCTGGCAGCCTGTCCTGGACCCGTCAGCTAAGCGCCCCGTTGACATCGGACCCCGATCAGCAGCTGACGGTTCGCGCGAAGGTGGCCGCTGGCGCGGTCGAGGGGTTCTATGTCTGGTATTCGACGGACAACGACGTCTACATACCCCTGATATACATCGCCCCTGATGAGACGGAGGAATACGTGGATTATATGGTTCGGCTCCCTAGCACGGTCATCGGCAAGCAGATATGGCTCAGGGTGACGGATTCGATATCGACAAACGAGAGCGGGGGGGAAGTCGATACTGTGTATCTGGACTACGTCGCCGTGGTAACGAACACGTTCGGAGACTATGAAGACCGCAAGCAGATTGTGGAGCAGCCAGAAGGCTACATCTGTGCTCGCGTGGGCAACATCAATGGCGACCGGTCCGCGGACGCGGGCGACCTCGGCCTCGAGATCATCGTTGCAGACGATGAAGAGGGCTGGAAGGTCATGTACATGTCCTCGGACTCGCCCGAAGACTGGGACGAACTGGCTGGCTGGACGGATGGAAGCGCGACCTTCTACTGCAAAGGCGATACTAAGATCGACCTGCACAGCTCTATGAACTCTGACGAAGGACCCGTGAGGACGATAATCTCCAAATCGGCCCCGCGCCTCTTCGCGGTAACGGACGTAAACGGAGATGGCTACGACGATATAATCGTGGTCAACAGCACGCTCAACGCGGACATCACCTCTCAGGTCGCTCTATACCTGAACATGTACTCCAGCGAGGACATGTCCTGGTGGTATTGCGTCGTGAAGGACATCGCCGCGGAGTACAACTCCGCAGCCGTCCGGGGCGGGATGACCTACCTGGCCGTTGAGAACCTGTTGCTCTCGTAGTGGCCCGGCAGAGTGCGGAGTCACACCTCTAGGTCCCTTCGTCCAGTCGATGTCTATGTCTTCCGACGGAGCGGTCTCAAGCGGGCTTCCCGTCGACCAGTCCCGCAACGTCCCCGGCCCGTTCGAACTCGATCACAGCCAATAGTTGCCCGAAGTCCTTGGCTGCCTTCAGGACCTCTCTGGCCATCCACTCCGCGCGCTGGCTCTCCACGTTCCTGAACCCGCGCATGTTGTTGAAGGCCTTGTCGACTTTCATGACGTATTGTTCCGGCGTATCCGCGGAGAACGCTCTTCTCCTGAGATGCCATGTCCTGGTCGAGTTCCTGAAGAGGGTCGTCCCAGAGACTGACGCGCAATAAAGCTCGGTGTAGCTCTCCTCGTCGATGTCTATCGGCAGGACGGGCACTCCCTCAGAATCGGCGATCTCGATCACGGCCACGTAGCAGGGAGGCGGTGCTGCGACCTCCCCGAACCTCGCGAGACCTTGAACATATATCTCGTCATAACGCGAGAGCTCCGGTTCGAAGTCCGCAGGGAGGTTCCTCAGCCCATCCACCTCCTCCTTGGACAAGGACACCGCCACCGCGTCCGGATTCACCGATGCGAACGCTTCTTGGACCGTCGAGACCTCGGACGTCAGACCGCGGATGACTGGAAGGATGTGGACTGTCGAGTCGCGGATCGACAGCCTCGTGATGTCTCTCATCTATTTGCCCTCTTCTCGCGCTTCTGTATGAGTCTCATGAGGTCATCCGAGTGGTCCGCTCTGCGTAGCTCGTCCTTTGAGACAAGCGGCGTCCCCTCGATCGCCTTGACCCGGCTCTCCTGCTGGATGATGATGACCGACTTCTTCTCCGTGATCTTCGAGAGATTCCCGACAACCCTGGCCTTCCTCTCCACCAGTCTCCGGTCTTCACCTATCCCTGTGAGCAGGAGCTCCTCCTCTCTCGCGAAGGCGTCGAACGGACACTTCCTCGTGGGTAGGACCATGTACCCTATCTCTCGGAGCATGTCGAAGATCTCCCTGTTCTGATCGTCGATGGTTTCGAGCGTTCTGAGCCGCTCAGTCACCTCGGCGGTGAACTCGAACGGGTCCAGTGGCAGAACGACTGGCTGGTCGAGGAACTCCTCGATCCTCGCGGCGATCTCGACCATGGTACCCATGCCCGCCTCGTACATCTGGATGGCTTTCCGCGACACACCCGCGGCCTCCGCCAGGGCCCCGAGGGATATGCTTTTCTCCTCTCGCACTCTGCGCAGGGCCGCGCCGTCTATCCTGACGTACAACCCGCCAGGGGCGGCATACACCAGGGGCGGGATGCCCTCCAACATAAGCTCCTTGAAGGAATCCTCGGATAGTATCGGAAGGCCGAACCGCGAGTAGAGGATGCCTTCCCCCAGCTCCGCCGCGCTTGAATGGAGGCCGATGATGATCGGGTTGCCGCCCAGTGTGGTCGCGAGGACGCGCAGGTCGTCTGAGTCACTCTGTGAGAGCGAGTCTATGTTGGATAGCACCTTGAAGATGAGCAGTTGGCTGTCTCTGCGGGCGATCACGTCGAAGCTGACGCTCCTGAGGTGGTGTGGTTCGGACACATAGAAACCGCAGGTTGCCAGGGTCTCCCTCACTCTCGCTATCAGCTGTTCTCGGTTGGCGAATACAGCCCGTCTCTGGGTCTTAGTTCTCTGCATGGTCATCGTCTGTCGGTGCGGCCCCTACCTGTACATGGCGTTCGGGGACAGTCGCTCGTATTTCATCAGTTCGTCCTCACTCATCGGCTGCATATTCTCCATAGCCTTCTCGAAGTATTTCATATCAACCCTGACTGCTCCTATGCTGTCCTCGTCAGGTTCCTCTCCGCTGAGCACGAAATCGCGTATCGCCAGCATGATGGCCTCGTTGGCCACTGCCGCGATCTCGGCGCCCGTGAAGTTCTGCATCCTCGACGCGAGCTTGTCGATGTCGACATCATCTGTCAACGGCCTGCCCTTCGTGTGTATCCTGAGTATCTCCTTCCTCGCTTCCGGGTCCGGCGGTGGTATGTAGACCAGCCTGTCGAACCTGCCTGGGCGTAGCAGTGCGGGATCGATTATGTCCGGTCGGTTTGTAGCCGCAATCACGATGACGTTGTGCAACGCCTCCAACCCGTCCATCTCCGTCAGAAGCTGGCTTATCATCCTCTCCGTCACGCCCGAATCCGACGACGTGCCCCTTACCGGGGCTATCGCATCGATCTCATCGAGGAATATGACACACGGTGCCGCTTGACGGGCCTTCCTGAAGGTCTCCCTCACCGCCTTCTCCGATTCGCCGACCCACTTGGATAAGAACTCCGGTCCTTTTACGCTTATGAAATTGGCCTGGCTCTCAGATGCGACCGCCTTCGCCAGCAAGGTCTTCCCGGTCCCTGGAGGGCCGTAGAGCAGGATGCCCTTCGGCGGGACAGCGTTCATGTGCCTGTACAGGCTCGCATATCGCAGCGGCCATTCGACGGTCTCCATCAGCTCCTGCTTGGGCCCTTCTAGACCTCCGATTTCCTCCCACTTCACGTTCGGGCTCTCGAGGAACACCTCGCGAAGCGTGGATGGCTGCATCTCCCTGTACGCGTCCATGAAGTTGTCGGAGGTGACTCTGAGGCTGTTCAACACGTCGGACGGTATCGTCTCCTCCTCGAGGTCTATGGTGGGCAGAACCTCTCTCAGCGCCCGCATGGCTCCCTCTCTGGCGAGAGCCGCCAGGTCTGCTCCGACGTAGCCGTGGGTCATACCTGCGAACATCGCCAGGTCGACGTCGTCCGCCAGAGGCATCCCGCGCGTGTGTATGTGCAGTATCTCCAGCCGCCCCTCCCTGTCGGGTATACCTATCTCTATCTCCCTGTCGAACCTGCCTGGCCTTCTCAAGGCAGGGTCGAGGGCGTTGGGACGGTTCGTGGCCGCGATGACTATAACCTTGCCGCGTCCCTCGAGCCCATCCATGGTCGCCAGCAGCTGCGCGACGACCCTCCTCTCGGTCTCGCCCGTGACCTCATCCCTCTTCGGGGCAATCGAGTCTATCTCGTCTATGAAGATGATGCTGGGGGCGTTCTCCGCCGCCTCCTTGAAGATTTCCCTCAGGCGCTCCTCGCTCTCGCCGTGGAACTTGCTCATGATCTCCGGCCCGCCGATCGTCAGGAAGTTCGCGCTCGTCTCGGATGCGACGGCCTTGGCTAGCAGGGTCTTCCCCGTGCCAGGAGGACCGTGCAACAGCACACCCTTGGGAGCGTCCACGCCGAGTTTCTCGAACAGCTCGGGATGACGCAGGGGTAGCTCTATCATCTCCCTCACCTTCCCGACCTCGCTCGTGAGGCCGCCTATGTCCTCGTAGGCCACCTTGGGGCCCTTGACCAAGTCCTCCTTCGCGGGTTTCTCACTCAGCTTGATCTCCGTGAAGTTCTGGACGAGGACAGCTTCCGCGCTCGGTTGGAAGCTCTGGACCACAAGGTCGAACTTCCGGCCCATCACGTTAATCTCGATGAGGTCTCCCTTGACCGCAGCCCGCCCGTCCAGAACCTGTGAGAGGTACTCCTCCCCGCCGAGTATCTTGACGGGGCTGGTAGGCGCGAGCGTCACCTTGGTTGCGGGCTTCGGCACGATCTTCCGTATCCCGACCTTGTCGTCCAGCCCGGCACCGGCATTCTTCCTGATCGTCCCGTCGATCCGGATTGTCCCTCGGTTTTCGTCCTCGGGGTATCCCTCGTAGACCGTGGCCACTGTGTTCTTGGTGCCTTCCACTACCGCGATGTCCCCCTGGGATAGCCCGAGGATCCTCATCAGAGCCGGGTCTATCCTCGCCACCCCTTTGCCGTCGTCCGCAGGTTTCGCCTGGACGACTCTCAAGATTTTCTCTCTCTTCTGCATGTCAAGCACCGATGGAGCATGTCTGTCAGTATGATCGTCTGTCTTCGACCGGGAATCCGAAATGACGAGCCGGCAGATCCGTCTGGGTGAGCTACCACGAGCAAGTCGCCCTTCACCCCATCCATGCCACATGCTCCGTCACTACGGATATATCTTCACTGTTAAAATATGTTAGCACTTCTATATGAAAGTTGTGCTTGTTCGTTAGGGCGCACCCCATCGCTGCCACTCCTGCTACAGTAATAACCACCGAGCGCTATACGCACCCGAAATGGCCGGCGTACTGAAGGCGTCGGAGGTCCTGATCTCCGACTCGGTTGAGGCGAGCCAGATATACAACAAGGGATACTACGGCGTCCCCCAATCAGGCGGTTCTCTGAGGCTGAGTCTCATGGAGGCTACATATCTCGTCGACAGTGGCAGACTCGAGGTTGAGATGAGAGGCAAGCCACTGGGAACAGGGGATCTGATAAGGCTCGCTCACAAGGAATCGGAGGGGTTCGAGATCCAGTACCTGGTCTACCGCGAGCTCAGGCAGAGGGGGTACATCGTCAAGCTGGGGCAGCCACCTTTGGATTTCCGTGTATTCCCGAGAGGAGGTTCCCCGAACAAGACCCCCAGCAAGTGGTGGGTGGCGGCCATATCAGAACGCTCGACCTTCGACCTCGGGGACATGCTCGACAACCTGGACAGGGCGTCGAAGATACGGAAGAGGTTGCTCCTGGCCGTCGTGGACGAGGAGAGCGATGTGACATACTACGAGGTCAAGAGGATCTCACCCCGTGGTGGGCTGGAGATCTTCGACGCCGAAGACCGCATAGAAGGGGTCGTGATGGCCGACAGGGTCATCGTGACGGGCGAGCAAGGGGTGTCCACGCTACAGCACGAGCACAACTTCGGGAAGCAGATCGGCAAGATACTCCAGCTCTCCCTCATCGAGGCGGTGTTCCTCGCGGAGCTGGGGGCGTTGAAGCTCAGAGACGGCAAGACGAACAGGGTCGTCGGTCTCGAGACCTTGAAGAAGCGTGCCAAGAAGCTCCAACCGGACTTCGGCATCCGCCTCAGCACATTCAAGGACCTCAAAGGCAAAGGCCTGATCGTGAAGACCGGATTCAAGTACGGGTCACATTTCAGGGCGTACGAGAGCGACCCTGGCAGTAGCCACGCGAAATACCTGGTCCATGCGGTGCCCAAGCACTACAAGGCCATGTGGCCGGAGGTCAGCAGGGTGGTCAGGCTCGCGCACGGTGTGAGAAAAGACATCCTATTGGGCCGGGTCTCCGGGAAACGGGTGGAGTATGTCCGCCTCACCCGCTACAGACCGTGAGGTCAGATGCGTGTCTCCCCGCTCGACTTGTAAAGCTCCTGCCTCCAGGCGACGACCTTGTAGTTCTCGCAGTACTCATCGATTCTATCCCTATACTCGATGGGCGGGAGCGCGCCTCTGCAGTTAGTGCCGAAGTGGTCGCAATCGTAGCAGGATACCATCGCCCTTGGATTAGGCGCACCATCCTCTTAATCGTTGGCCCGGAAGGCCGTACCACCCGCCTCTAGAGCAGCTTGGGGGCGAGTTCGACCAGTCGATTGGCGTAACCCCATTCGTTGTCGTACCACGAGAGTATCTTTCCGAACCGCCCCTTGCCCCCTATTACCAGGGACAGCTCTGAATCGATTATCGCCGAGTGCGGGTTCCCCACGATGTCCGAGGACACGATCGGCTCCTCGCAGAACTCCATTATACCTTTCATCGGCCCACTGGACGCAGCCTTCAACGCCGAGTTGAGGTCCTCTTTGGTCATCTCTCCCTCTGTGGTGAAGCTGAGGTCCGTTATGGAGCCGCACGGCGTTGGAACACGCAGGGCGAATCCGTTCAGCTTCCCAGCCAATTCAGGTATGACCATCCCGATCGCCTTCGCAGCACCAGTGGATGTAGGTATGATCGACAATGCGCCTGCCCTCCCCCGCCTGAAATCCTTGTGGGGTAGGTCCACTAGCCTCTGGTCGCCGGTGTACGCATGGATCGTGGTCATCATTCCCTGGGCGATTGTGAACTCGTCGTTGACCACCTTCGCCGGGGGTGCGAGACTATTAGTCGTGCACGAGGCGTTGGAGACGACATCGTGCTTCGCAGGGTCGTACGCGTCGAAGTTGACTCCAAGGACGAGCGTGACATCACAATCTTTCGAGGGGGCTGAGACGATGACCTTCCGGGCGCCGCCAGAGAGGTGTTTCGCCGCCTTCTCTCTCGCTGTGAACAGACCCGTGGATTCGATTACGACATCCACTTCATGGCTCTTCCACGGTATCTCCGCGGGGTCTCTGAACTGCGTTACCGCGATGTTCGATCCATCGACCGAGAGCGACCGTCCGTCGGTTGTAACCTCTCCATCAAGCTTCCCGTAGATCGAATCCCACTTGAGCTGGTATGCGAGAGAGTCGATGGGTGCGATGTCGTTCACGGCAACGATCTCGAAATCCTTTCCGTAGCCAGGCTTCTGAATCGCCGCTCTGAAGACATTCCTTCCGATTCGGCCGAAGCCGTTTATTCCGATCTTCATCTGAAGCGCCCTCGGTACGCAGAACAGTCGCCTCATTTAAAAACGTGTTCTTTCGCCAATTCGCCCTCGCTGAACGGGCCGTGAGTTGCGCTGGTGGTGTGTTTTATTCTAGGGAAAGATATATGTAAGTTGAGCGAACACTGACGGCTTTCCCCGAAAACATTTTAATAGCGGCAACCCCTGCTCGGGGGCATCTGGAGGAATTGTATTGGGTAGGGGAACTCTCAATCAGCGAAGGCTCAGCGGCGGTATCGCCGCTGTGTTTGTTGTACTGTGTATGATTGCCGCCGCTCTGCTCCCGCTCGCATCTGATCATGCGCGGGCCGTGGAATTCATGGATCCGTACATGACTGTGACGGGCGAGGTTGACGGCGCCCTTGCAGGAAGAAGCGTCGCGCTCATGGATATCGACGGGGACGGAAATGCCGACCTGATAGTCGGTGACCCTCTTGATTCCGAGAACGGCGACTTCTCTGGGAAGGTGATGATATATCTGGGAGGCGCCCCGAAGGCCGTTCCAGATGCCGTGATACTCGGTTGCGAAGGCGAGATGTTCGGATTCTCAGTTGCACGCGCAGGTGATGTGAATGGCGATGTGGACAACATAGACGACCTCATCGTGGGCGCGCCCCGTAACGATACAACCCTCACGGATGTTGGGGTTGCGTACATATTCTACGGGGGGGACGTAAGCTCCCTGCCAGCCAAGTCATCCGACGCTGATAAGATGATAGTTGGAGAGGACTTCAGAGGTGAGCTCGGACGCGCGGTTTCAACGGCTGGAGATATCAACTCAGACGGATACGATGATGTGCTCATCGGCGTCCCGAATACCGGAGCCGGCAAAGCATACGTCCTGTACGGCGGATCGTCGATGGACACCACTCCGGACAAGACGTTCTACGGCACCAACGACGGAGATCAGTTCGGGTTTGCCGTAGCAGGGGGCGCCAATCTGGACGGCACATCCATGGGAGACATAGTCGTCGGCGCTCCGAAGACGAGTGTGGGGAAGGGTGCCACATGCGTGTTTCTGAATGTGGCGAAGTCGTCTCCTAAGCGGGTCACGCTGGAAGGCGACGTAGATGGCGATCAACTCGGATATTCGGTCGCGGTTCTGGACTTCAACGACGACGGGATTAGCGATGTGGCGGCAGGCGCCCCTTATGCAAACTCTGTCGGTGAGGTGGGCATATACTACGGTGGTACCATAGCAGGGAAGTTCGACAAGACTGTTGACGCGGTCCTTTCAACCGGCGAGGCAGACGACAAGTTCGGATATGCAGTCGCCTCCGGGGACCCGAGGACCGATGATGTCGGCGACCTCGTTGTGGGCGCGCCCGGTGATGACACCGGCGGAGTTGACGCGGGCAGGGCGTATGTCTTCTACGGAGACAGTATAGCGGACGATGTTCCCGACGTGATCGTGAACGGCACGGACGCGTTCGGAAACTTCGGATACTGCGTTGCGTCTGGAACGAGCATTACTGCCGACTTTGATGGAGACGGGGCAGCCGATTTCGCGGTGGGGGCACCGGGATTGACATCGACGCGTGGAGCCGCATATCTCTATCTCGGATACGAGGAAGAAATGCCTGACAAACCTCTGGTGTTTGGATATGTCCTCGACGCGACTGACCTAACGCCTCTTGGCGACGCTCTTGTGACAATCAAATGCCAGACGCAGGTCTTCGAAACGACGGTGAGGACCCTGGCCGATGGCAGCTACGGCGTCGACGAGCCAATCGAAGTTCCACCGGGGACCTATGAGATATCCGCATCCTACGACGGGTACTTCTCTGACAGCGTGGAGGGGGTGGAGCTGGCAAATGACGATGAGAAGAACGTGACCCTGGAGCTGTACAGATTCCCCGAGATCAGCGGAACGATATACGATGGCGCTACCTATCCATCCCTGGATGAGCTTGAGGATGCAGACGTGGAGGTCCGATCCGCCACGGGCACGTTGCTTTATAGCGCCACAACCGATGAATTTGGTGCATACTCGTTTGTGCTGGAGGATGAAAGCGACCTAGGCGACCTGACCATCGAGGCTTCGAAGCAGGACTACTTCGACAACTCGACCGCCAAGACCATCGCAGGAGGCGTTGACGAGACAATCGACATGGTGCTGCAACACAAGCCCGTCGTCGAGGTGCATGTAGTCGACGCGGCAGTCAAGCCCCCAGCCGACGATGATCTCGCAGACGTATTGGTGACCGTGTCTATTGGTGGAATCGTTGTCGCGACAGGAACCACCGACTCAGAAGGTCTTGTTACACTGATAGTCAACGGTCAAGGTCTAGCTTATGTGAACACGAGCAAGCCTGGGTATGTGCCTGGTGGAATTGAGCCACCCGTGACTCTGGTCGAGAACACGACGACTACCATCCCCAAGATCTCCATGGATCGCCGGCCGAGCGTTTCAGGCACGGTCTACGGTGCACCGGACATCGAACCAATCTCTGAGGCTTACGTGGAGCTCCTCGAGGCCGGCACAACAACCATGCTCATGGACGACACGACCGACTCCGACGGGTACTATACCTTCGATGTTGCGGCCCCTGATACGTACGATATCCGGGTTACCGCAGCTGAGTACATGCGCGAGGTTCGCTATGGTGTGTTAGTCGATCCCAATGAAGAAGTGATCGAGGACTTCGTGCTGTCAAAGGACCCAATCCCACCGGTGTCGACGATAACGGACCCGGTAAAGCCAGGTGTTGGCGATCCACCAACAATTCTCGAAGATCCAGTGTTCGACCTGACTGTTGACGCTAGCGATGCTAATGGCATTTCGAGGGTCGATTTGTACGTCAGCTTCGACGATGGCGATTTCGAGCTGTGGGCTGAGGACGAGGAGACACCATACGTCTTCACATTCGACTCCACCGAAGCGTATGGCGACGGCATATATGCGTTCTACACGAGGGCCTGGGATCTTGCCGAGAATGAAGAGGCCGCCCCGTCCGAGAACGATACCTGGATCATCATGAACACCGGCACGCCGTTCTCCTATGTCGATGAGATATCGCCGTACGAACAGAGGACGACGACATTCACGGTGACCGCGATTGGCGACGATCCGTTCGGAGTACTGCATGTGGAGCTCTGGTACCGGTTCGACGGAGGGACGTATGAGGAGTACGCGCAGGACGATACGCTTCCATATACATGGGAGTTCGAGGCAACGGAAGACGACGGCGTGTACGACTTCTACAGCATACTGGTCAACGGGCTAGGGGTTGAGGAGGACGAGCCTGACGAGCCAGATGCGTCAGCACTCGTCGACACAACCCCACCGGTTATCACAGTCGATCCACCCATCGAACCCGCCATAAGCACCGCCTCGGTCGACCTATCTGTGAAATTCAGCGACGCCGGTTCCGGGCTCAGTACCGTCAGCTACCAGGTCGACTCGGATGACCCGGAGATGCTCGACGTGGATGAGGGCAGCTCGGAGTTCGTGCTGGACGAGACCCTGAGTGGTCTTGCGGATGGGGATCATACGATTCTTCTGTCCGCGACGGACATGGTAGAATGGGAGACAACCGAGGAGATATCCTTCGTCGTGGACACAGGATCCCCATCCGTTACGATCGAGGCGCCCTTGGATGGCGAGGCGATCAACACCGACACGGTTGAAGCACGGTGGGTCATCGATGAGCCCGTCTCTGGCATTGAGTCAATAGATGTCTGGCTGGACGACGGAGACCCGGAGGATGCCACTGGCCTGGACTCCTATACGTTCGACGGCTTGGACGACGAAGAACACACGATCACAGTCTACGTAGTCTCCGTTGCTGGCGGCGACGACACGGCCACCACGACATTCATGGTCGACACGGGCGATCCAACCGTGGTGATCAGAGAACCGGTCGATGGAGCACTGATCGTCACCACCAATGTATTCGTGAGGTGGGAGCAATCAGACCTCGGCTCAGGGCTGGAGAAGGTCGAGGTGCGACTCGACGATGGCGACTGGGAGATCTCCATGGCCAATTCGACGACAATCCCGAACGTGGACGAAGGCACGCACACGGTCCAGGTGAATGCAACCGACAAAGCCGGCAACTGGGACATGGATGAGGTGACCTTCGGAGTCGACGGGACACCGCCCGAGATAACTCTACTCTCACCCGAAAACGGCTTCGTGTACGACACTGGCTCGGTCGAAGCCTCCTGGGAGGTCACCGACGACGGGACCGGCGTCGATGTGGATACCGTCGAGTACAAGCTCGACACCTCCCCCTGGGCAGATGCCGGGGCAGCAGTGGGTACAATGACGCTACCGCCCCTCTCGGAAGGGACGCACTCCTTCAGCATGAGGGCCTCGGACCTTGCGGGGAACGATGCCGCTGTGGAGACGGTTAGCTTCACGGTCGATACCGTGGATCCGACTGTGGTGATAGATTCCCCTACCGACGGCGACACGCTTGACATCGCGGACGTACTCGTAGAGTACACGGTGGATGGAACAGGGACGTCTGCCACAGTCGAGCGAAGCGTGGATGGCAGTCCGTGGGAGTCTGCGGGCATGGTATCCACTCTCGTGGAGTCCTTGGCCGAGGGCCTTCACACGGTCGACATACGCGCGACCGACGAGGCAGGAAATGATGCGACGGCTAGCGTGGAGTTCACCGTGGACATCGGGGCGCCGGTGGTTACGATCACCTCTCCGGCCGATGGCGCCCTGTTGAGCACGGACTCGGTCACGGTGGAGTGGACGGTCTCCGACATGGACGCGACGCTTGAGATGAAGCTCGACGATGGAGCGTGGCAGCCGGTCACTGGAACCTCGCACACCCTTACCGATTTGAGCGATGGTGAGCACACGGTGATAGTCAAGGCGACGGACGATGCATCCAATGAGGGCGAGGACTCCGTGACGTTCAACGTGGACACGACGCCCCCGACGGTGAGCGTAACGGCGCCAGAGGAGGATGCTATCTTGGGTTCGTCCTCTGTGGTGGTCACGTGGACCGCGGCTGACGCGGTGACTACTGAGCGGAGCGTCGATGGAGGCGCTTGGCTGGCTGTTGTCGGGACCTCGGTGACGATCTCGTCGCTGGTGGATGGCGAGCACACCATCTCGATCAGGGTTACGGACGTCGCAGGCCACGAGGCAACGGACAGTGTGACCATATTGGTCGACACCACCGACCCGACCGTGGAGATAACCTCTCCGAGCGAAGGTGCGACCGTGGTGGGCGCGGAGGTGACCGTCGAGTGGACGGCTGACGATGGATTAGGCAGCGGCATCGATGCCGTAGAGGTGAGCATAGACGGCGGAGCGCGAACAGCGGCGATCGGTTCCTCGCATACATTCGCCGGCTTGACTCCTGGTCAGCACACGGTGGATGTGATGGTGACCGACGACGCGGGCAACGAAGGCACGGACTCGGTGACCTTCACGGTCACTGCTGTCATTGTGGACACGACGGCTCCGACGGTGTCGATAACGTCCCCAACGAACGGCTCCAGCCTTCCCTCGTCGTCTGTCACGGTGACCTGGACCGCCTCTGACGGCACTGGGAGCGGGATAGATACCATCGAGGTCAAACTCGATGCCGGGACATGGACGGTCGTAACTGGTAGCACACGTGAGTTCACCGCACTTGCCGAGGGAGCGCACATGGTGTCCGTACGCGTGACTGACAACGCAGGCAACTCCGCCACGATCGGTGTGACCTTCATGGTGGACACCGTGGATCCGTCGCTGAGCATAACCTCGCCGGAGGATGCGTGGGAGACCGAAGACACGTCGGTGACGGTCACATGGACATGTACCGACACGGGATGCGGCATAGACCGCATCGAGGTCTGCATCGACGGTGAAGCTTTCGTCCCTGTCGGCACCGCCTCTGAGCGTGTCTTCAGCGACCTCGAGGCGGGAGAGCACATAGTCGAGGTACGGGCGTACGACAAGGCGGGCAACATGGTCGAGGCGAGCGTCGCGTTCACCGTCGATGAGGGCGGAGGAATAAGCGCGCTCCTGATCGGCGGGATCGTGCTCGCGATAATCGTGCTCGCAGCGGTGGCCGTGATGCTCATGCGCCGGAAGAAGACCCCCGCACCTCCCATGCAGGAGTAGGTGCGGAGCGAAGAGCGCTCGCGCTCTTTCAAACCTCTTAAACCCCTTAATTTTTCAAACCAGCTGGTCAGAGCTGCACTTCGATGCCGAGCTTCTCGGTCAGCTCCTTGTATCGGTTCCTGATGGTGACCTCTGTGACACCCGCCACATCGGCCACTTCCCTCTGGGTACGTCTTTCGTTGCATAGGATCGACGATATGTATATCGCGGCTGCCGCGACGCCAGTGGGCCCTCTACCGGAGGTGAGTTCCTTCTTGGCGGCGTCCTTCAGGATCTCCGCCGCCTTGGCCTGCACCTCGCCCGAGAGCTTCAGCTCCGAGCAGAAACGGGAAACGTAGTCCTGGGGCTTGGTCGGCATCAGCTTGAGCTTGAGTTCCCTTGTCATGAACCTGTACGTACGGCCGATCTCCTTCCTCCCAACGCGCGAGGAGTTAGCCACCTCGTCAAGGGTCCTGGGCACGTTGCACTGTCTGCACGCTGCGTAAAGCGACGCAGCGACCACGCCCTCTATGCTCCTTCCCCTGATCAGGTTCTTGTTGACCGCCTTCCTGTATGTCATCGCCGCGGTCTCGCGTACATTGCGCGGGAGTCCCATCGAGGAAGCCATCCTGTCGAGCTCACTGAGGGCGAACGCGAGGTTGCGCTCCGTAGCGTTGGACACCCTGATCCTGCGCTGCCACTTCCTCAGCCTGTAGAGCTGCGCCCTGTTCCTCGTCGGTATGCTCTTCCCGTAGGAGTCCTTGTTCTTCCACGATATCTCCGTGGACAGTCCCTTGTCGTGTATGGTGTACGTCATCGGGGCGCCCGTTCGAGCTCTCTTCTCGCCCTGCTCGACGTCAAAGGCTCTCCATTCGGGGCCCTGGTCTATCAGCTGTTCGTCGAGTACGATCCCACAATCCTCGCATACGAGCTCTCCGCGTTCGTAGTCTCTTACGAGGTGAGCGCTGTTGCATTCAGGGCATCTCTCGATCTGCTCAGTCTCTTCTCTTACCTTTGCCATGATCCCCCTCCTCTAACACATAGACTTCCTTGCCTAGGACGGCAAGGGTCCCCACATCCTTCTCAGGACGGATTGCCACGTAGGGAGATCGCGCGGGGCCGAAGACCCGCGCCACCCTGCCAATCTTGACCTTCAAATTGTCGCGCACAACCGCACCGGCTCGGGGGGCGAACCTCGCCTTGACGATGAGCCTCCCGTCGTGTGACACGTCCTGCACGACTCCAAGAAGCTTCAAACCGCTCACCGAATCGTATTTATAGCTTGTGCTCAGCGCCCTATGAGCCATGTTATATATAAGGTTTTTCTCAATGTATTTAAGTGTTGAGCACCCGGTTCCATCGGTGCTGATTCCGCCCTTTACGACGAAAGCGGCCATGATATGAGGTATCATGACTGAAGTGCCCAAGACACACCCCCGCCGTGATTCCCTCGTCCTGCGCGAGCGTCTAGTGGGGGGGTTCAAGGATGGGGTCGTCGCGCCGCAGGGGTTGATCGCTCACGGCAGGGGCGAGGCGATGTATTATCTGCTCGGTGAGCGCACCTCGAAGGAGGCGCGCATCGCAGCGAGGGCCGCTGCCGCCGCTCTTCTTCGGTCGGAACGCCCTGTGATATCCGTCAACGGCAACGTGGCGGCGCTCGCGCCTCGAGAGTTAGTCGTTCTCGCCAAGACGGTTGGCGCGAGAATCGAGATTAGCCTGTTTCACAGGTCCGACGAAAGGGTGTCCAGGATACAGGCTGTGCTGGAGAGCCACGGAGCGACCGACGTCCTGGGGTTCCTCCCGGACGAGAGGATACCCGGGCTAGAAGGCACGCGCGGCCTCTGTTCGAGCGCGGGCATCCATTCTGCCGATGTCGTGCTCGTCGCGCTCGAGGACGGTGACAGGACGGAGGCGCTGATTCGTATGGGCAAGAAGGTCGTGGCCATCGATCTCAACCCGCTATCACGGACGGCGCGGACTGCGGATGTCACGGTGGTCGACGAGGTGACGAGAGCATTCCCGCTCATCTCGGGATATGCCGAGGAGATGTCTGGAGACGAGGACGCCTTGGACAACGGCCTGGCCAAGTACGACAGAGAGGAGAACCTCGGGGCCGTGATGAAGACCATCGCATCCAACCTCGGCCTAGGCGACTGAGAAGTCTTCGGCCATGGGCCAACACGTTTTTTAAGTCGCACATGGTTCGAAGACCCGGTACGATGCGGACGAACGAGTTGCTCGACAGAGGTATCAAGCGGGTTGAATGGGCTAGAACTCACATGCCGGTTCTTGCGGAGATAAGGAAGCGCATGGTGAAGGAGCAGACCTTCGAGGGGCTGAAGGTGGGCATGGCTCTTCACACGGAGGCGAAGACCGCCGTCCTCGCCCTCACCATCCAGGAGGCTGGTGCAGAGGTCCGCCTAACCGGGTGCAACCCGCTGTCGACCGACGATTCGGTCGCTCTCGCACTGAACGAGAAGTACGGTCTTGAGACATACGCCAAGAAGGGTCAGTCCCAGAAGGCCTACTATCAATCACTCAACCGTGTTCTCGACATGAAGCCCGACTACGTGATCGACGACGGCGCCGACCTGATATTCCTTCTACACACGAAGCGCAAGGACATCCTGACGAGCGTGAAAGGCGCGAACGAGGAGACGACGACGGGCATCATGCGTATCAGGGCGATGGCCCAGGACGACACGCTGAAGTTCCCCGTGATGTCGGTGAACGACGCCTACATGAAGTACATGTTCGACAACAGATACGGTACTGGCCAGTCCACCATGGACGGCATAATGACGGCCACGAACCTGGTGATCGCAGGCAAGTGCTTCGTCGTCGCCGGCTACGGCTGGTGCGGCAGAGGCATCGCCATGCGTGCGAAGGGCTTGGGAGCGGATGTCACCGTATGCGAGGTCGACCCTATCCGTGCGATCGAGGCCAAACTGGACGGCTTCGCGGTGAAACCCATGGCCGAGGCGGTCAGGGAGGCGGATATGATCGTATCCGCCACTGGCTGCAAGGACATCCTGACTGCGAGGGACTTCAGACAGATGAAGGGCGGCTGCGTGCTCGCCAATTCCGGCCACTTCGACAACGAGATCTCCAAAACGGCTCTGAAACAGGTCTCCAGGACGCGTAGGAAGGTACGCGATATGGTGGACGAGTACACGTTGAAGAACGGCAGGAAGGTGTATCTGCTCGCGGATGGGAGGCTCGTGAACCTCGCTGCTGGGCAGGGCCACCCCGCAGAGATAATGGACATGAGCTTCGCAATCCAGGCCATGTGCCTCGAGTACATGGCCTTCAGCATACAGTCGCTCGAGCCCAACGTATACGACGTGCCCGACCGCATCGACAAACAAGTGGCGGACCTGAAACTCAAGACGATGGGTGTAAAGATTGACCGGTTGACTAAGTCGCAGAGGAAGTACCTCAGGGACTGGAAGGAAGGCACCTGAGTCTCCTGCTGGCTTCATATGGGCCGCGGCGCCGCGTCTGGCACGACCGAGCAGCCCTATTTTCAAGTACGGTGGAGTCGATACGGATAACCGGAGTGAGGTCGTGCGCAAGAGCAATTTTCTAGGGGTCTATGGTCACTCTGCCATTGACATCATATATTCTTCCGACAGGTTCCCTGACCCCAACACGTGTGTCGAGCTGGTTGGTAGGCGCGAGTTCTTCGGCGGGACAGGAGCTAACCTCGCCAGGATCGCCGCCGCATTGGATGTCAAGACGGCTCTCGCGAGCCATGTGGGCGACAACTTCCCTGATGAGTTCAAAAAGGCCCTGCAGAAGGCAGGCGTCGACGTCACGGACGTCATCAAGGTACGAGGGCACCGGACACCGTTCATCATACTGATATCCGATTCGGGGCACAACCAGATCGGGTTCGTCGATCAGGGGGCGGTCAGGGAGCAGGACAGGCTGCCTCTTAGGACCCATACCGTCGACTCGTCGAAGTTCGTCCACATCGGCACTGGCAGGCCGGCGTACATGCTCAAGGCGGCGAGGCGTGCCAGGTGGAGAAAGCGGACGGTCTGCTTCGACCCGGCACAGGAGATCCACTATGTGTACACCCCCGAGACGCTCCGTGAGATACTGGAGTACTGCCAGGTCCTGTTCCTCAACTCGTCTGAGCTGGAGACGGTCAAGCGGTACCTCAACCTGGAGGATGACCGCGAGCTACTTTCTTACGCGAGCATGATCGTCAACACGCGCGGGAGCGAGGGCAGCAGGATCATCACAGACGATGACGAGGTGTTCGTCGGCGCGATAAGCCCGGACAAGGTGGTCGACACGACCGGCGCGGGGGACGGTTTCAGGGCCGGTTTCTACGCGGGCCTCAGCCGGTCCCTGCCGATAGAGGAGTGCGCATGGATCGGCGCATCCACCGCTTCGTTCGTCGTCGAGAGCATGGGCGCCCAAAGCGCGTTGCCGACCTGGGAGATGATCCAGAGGCGGGCCGCGCGGAGAAAGAGAGTGTGACCTCAGGAGGAGCCGTCGGCGTCGCATCGTCGCGGCATCGAGCCAGAACCATAGGGTCGAAACCTTTATGACAGGACAGCCCGTTATTGGCCCCGGTGAGACCAAATGGCCGTGGGTTTTATACTCATAAGCACCGCGCCGGCAAAAGAGCATGAGGTCTACAACGAGCTCCTCAAAGTCAAGGAGGTCGTGGAGCTGCACCCTCTTTTCGGGGAGTACGACCTGATAGCTAAGATCGAGGCAGAGGACTTCAATCTCCTCGGACAGGTGGTAGTGGACAAGGTCCGTTCGATTGCTGGCGTGATCGACACGAAGACGCTGACGGGTATCAAGTTCTGAGGCGTTGGTCGAAGAAGGTGGGTCAAATGGAGCTACTTGAGTTCCTGAC
>JAEHCN010000014.1 GCA_020696395.1 Thermoplasmata archaeon
TGTCCGGATGACGAGACTCGGCGGCCCTGACCATCGAAGTCAAGGCCTCGCTGTGCCTAGCCAGACGCATGAGGACCCTGGCGCGCATGGTCCACGGTTCCCCGTCGCTCTCGTTCTCGCCAACGACGTCATCGAGGCACCTCAGCGCCTGCAGGTATGATTGCTCCGCGCCTGAGCCGTCGCCCAGGTCGAGCAGGATGTCACCGCGGTCGGTCCAGCCTTCGCAGAACAGAGGGTTGAGAGTCACGGATCTCTCTATGGAGGCGAGCGCGTCGTCCAGCCTACCTAGCATGACCGCGATCCTGGAACGCGCCTTCCACGCCTCGTCGTATGACGGGTTGAGGTCAAGCGACTCCAGTACGAGGTCATAGCCCTCCTCGGGCTCCCCGATGGCACCCTTGCACACTCCTTTCGCGTACAGAGCGTAATCGAAATCGGGGCGTATATCGAGGGACCTGTCGTGGAACGGGATGGCCTCTCTGAATATCTCCAGCCGCTCGAGCGCGTTGCCGATGTTGTTCCACGCTATCTCGTAGTCCGGGTCGACGTTAATCGCCTCCACGAACATGGGAACGGACTCGGCGTACTGGCCGAGGTTGTACAAGGCGTTGCCGAGGTTGTTAAGAAGGACCCGGTCCCGGCTGTCGATTTCGACGGCCTTCTGGTAGCATATGACCGCCTCCTCCAGCCTGTCGACTCCGTGCAGGGCGTAGCCCTTGTTGTACCATGCGTGCTTGTACAGAGGGTCGATCTCTATCGCACGGTCGAACGCGGCCAGCGATCTTTCCGTCTGGCCCGCGCAGTAGCATGAGTATCCGAGGTTGCTCCATATCTGCATGTCATCCGGCGTCAGGTCAAGGGCCCGCTCGAAGGCCGATATGGCCTCGTCGAACCGCCCCATCTCATGCCTCACGCCTCCCAGGTGGAAATATCCCTGGACATCCTCTGGGTGGGCCGATATGTACCGTTCACACCGTTCGACCGCTTTGTCGCCCTCTCTGGTCAGCACGTAAAGGTCGGCCTGGACAAGCATCAGCGAGTGGTCGCGCTCGGCCGCCTCGGAAATGAGGGCGATCGTCGAGTTCGCCTTCCTTCGACGGCCCAGCTCGATCCTGGACTCCGCAAGACCTATCAGGTTCTCGACCCGGTCAGCATCGAGCGAGTGCCCCCTCGCATACGCCTTGGCAGCCTCCCTGAACCGCTCCTGGGCGAAGAGACAGTTGCCGAGGTTGTGCCACGCGAGTTCATATGATGGAGACAGGGATATCGCGGCACGGTAGCATTCCTCCGCCTCTTCCGCGCGGCCGATGGCGTCCAGCGCAGCCCCCTTGTTGTTGTAGGCCACCACGCTCGACGGATCCCTGGATATGCTCTCGTCCAGTATATCTATGGCCCTGATGTAGTCGCCAGAATCGTACGCCTCGTTCGCCCTGTCGAACAGCTCTGAGAGGTCGCTGGAACTAGCTGAATCCCCCGCCTGCGCAATCTCCGTCACGTATCAGATTCATACGACGACCGGTAGATAGTCTTTTTGAATCGCTCGGTCGAGGGTCGACCTCCCCAAACTCTATATTTCACATCGAACATGATTCGGCTGGTAGTGCTGCCGGATGCTCGTGTTGTTCAACCCTTCACCGCAGTCGATTATCAGAGCCTTCCTCGCGAGCCGCGTGCACAATGCGAAACCGATGGAGAGGGCGAGGGGGCAGAGGTTCTTCTTCGAGGAGACCCTCGATGCGGACCAGCTAGACTACGACTCCCTGTACTCCGAGTACAGGGAGCGTTTCGGAGGGCTCGACTTCCTCGAGGACCAGAAGCTGAACGAGATTCTCGAGGATGAGGTGTTCTGGGCCTCCAGGTTCAGCTCCAGAGACCGGCTGCAGCTGATATTCAGGGTGTTGGAACTCATCGAGAGGGAGGGTACGAAGACTTACCTCTCCCAGGCGGCCCCCGAGGCCAAGGAGATGAAGGACCGCATAAGGCGAGTCACAGGGGAGTACAGGAGGGCTAAGGACTTCCTGACGTTCTCGGAGGACCCCGATAACATGACCATCGTCGGCAGGGGGAGTTTCGAGCATAGGATCGTGGACCTCGTGCTCAGGCACTTCGCGAAGAGGAAGCCGGGATACACCGTGGCGGTCTTGGATGAGGAGCACGCCCACATATGCCTAAACGACGAGATACTCATAGACGCGCGGGACCGGTTCCCCGAGAAGAAGGGCAGGAAGGACGCGAAGCGCTATTGGATACTCATGTCCGACATCAAGAACCTCGAGTCCAGGAGAGACATGGATTACAGCGACGTCGACCTGCCCGCCAACTACAGGAAGTGGGTGTCGGAGGGCACGGAGAATGCCCGGCTTTCGGCTGCCCGGACTCTGGACGACTTCGCCTGATCGCCCCGGCAGAAAAGGCCATTTCTGACCAATTCTGTGCAGATGGCTCGGAGTCGAAAGGCCGCTGAAGGCGATCTCGGAGGGGAAAGTCTTTTAACCCATTAATCACCCTAACATCGGAATAGGGCATCATCAAGGAGCATTGGCGTTGAACGGCAAGACTCTCCACGATAGCCTCGACGAGGAATTCCAGGTCTTCATGGACCTAATCAGCCACGACATTCTTAACATCAACCAGGCGGTTCTCAGCTCGATCGAGCTCATGACGGAATCGTCCAAAGCGGATGAGAGGCATGCCAAGAGAGCGGTGTCGCAGATCAGGATTTCGACGCAGATCTTCGAGAGCATGAAGGTACTCTGCCTGACGCGAAAGACCGGTAAGACGCCCTCCGAACTGGTGGACCTCAACGAAACGGCCAAGAGGGCCATCTCCGACGCGGCAAATATGTTCCCAGACCGGCAGGTCAAGATCGAGCTGGAAGAGAGCGAGGAAGTGGCGGTCGTAGCCGGTGGTATGATCGTCCACGAGGCGCTGACCAACGCACTTATGGGGATGATCCAACTCGACCCCTCCGAACAGGCGAGCTTGAAGGTGCGAATATCCAGAGATGAGGTTCACGGAGTCAATCACTGGATTGTGCGGCTGAACGACGAGAACGTAGCCGTGCCGCCCACTCTATTGTTCGAGAGCATAAGCGAGGTCTCCACCGACGCCCGTACCAGGATGGGCAGGATGGCTGGGCTGATCATGTCGAGGGTGATGGCGGAGAGGCTGGGCGGCGCGTTCGAGATGAAGCCAACGGCCAAGGGTAGCGAGTTCAGCGTGAGGTTCGTGGGAGCTGAGGTAGCATGACGAGCGTCCTGATCGTCGATGACGAGTTGTTCATCGTGGAGCTTTACAGGGACATCCTCCAGCTCAGAGGGTACAAGGTCGTCGGTACGGCGTTCGACGGTGAAGAGGCCATCAGGAGATACACAAAGTCACCCGACAAACCGGACATCGTAATCATGGACCACAGGATGCCAGTCATGAACGGCGTCGAGGCCACGAAGGAGATCGTGCGCTTGAACCCGACGCAGAAGGTCATATTCGTGAGCGCTGACGTGCTGGTGGAGAAGGAGGCCAGGGACGCCGGCGCGGTGGAGTTCCTACCGAAGCCCTTCAGGATGGATGACCTTATAGATAAGATGAACCGGATCTCCGCTCCGTGACGGGTACTGGCCAGGGCTCACACGGGCCCCTGCCGCACATATATACCATTCACGAGATAGAAAGCGATAAGTTGAAGAGCAATGCGTTCATACTAGGACGAAGGTATTCACCTTGACAGCGGACGGGTTCACAAAGGCCAGGACGATGCATTTTCCCAGGCAGGTGCTAGCCGGCCACGATGTCGTCGGAGAGATCGGGAAGATGTCCAAGGACTTCGAGCTCGGAGGGACGGCCCTTCTAGTGACGGGGCCGACGACTGGAAACCTAGCGGCGAAGGTCGTCTCCGACACACTAGCTGACGAAGGATACACTGTCCACACAATCATCATCGGGGAGGCCAGCAAGGACAACCTCGTCAAGGTCGAGGAGGAGGCAAAGGAGGTTGGAGCGGCGTTCCTGGTGGGCGTCGGCGGGGGGAGCAAGATAGACCTCGCGAAGCTCGCATCCGGCAACATGCGCATGCCGTTCCTGAGCTTGCCCACTTCCGCATCCCATGACGGGATAGCCAGTCCCCGAGCATCCATAAAGGATGGCGGTAACTCGCTCTCCCTCAATGCAAACGTTCCACTCGGCATAGTCGCCGACACAGCCTTGATCGTGAAGGCGCCATACAGGCTTCTGGCGTCAGGGTGTGCGGATGTCATATCCAACACCACCGCCATACTCGACTGGGAGCTCGCGGCAAGGCTGAGGAGCGAGTTCTTCAGCTCAAGTGCCGCCAACCTCGCCAAGTACGCCGCCGAATCGATAATCGATAACGCTGCCGACATAAAGCCGAACCTGGAGGACAGCGTGTGGGTGGCGATCAGGCCCATCATAATCTCCGGCATCTCGATGGCCGTGGCCAGTTCTTCGAGGCCCACGAGCGGTTCGGAGCACATGTTCTCACACGTTCTGGATAAAACCGCGCCAGGCAAGGCTCTCCACGGGGAGCAGTGCGGCGTTGGCTCGATCATGATGATGTATCTCCACGGAGGGGACTGGGGGAGGATAAGAGAGGCGCTCCGCCTCGTCGGCGCGCCGACCAACGCTGAGGAACTCGGCGTCTCTCCCGAACAAATCGTTGACTCCCTCGTGCACGCGAATGAGATAAGGAAGGACAGGTACAGCATCCTTGGGGACCGAGGCCTAACACCCGACGCCGCAGAACGCCTGGCGAAGATCACCGGCGTGATATGAAAAACGAAATGCGGAGGTGTCAGGTATGGTGCTCGTCACAGTCGTCGGCAAGCTACAGTGCAAGGAAGGCTTCGAATTCGTTTTCGGAGGCCCCCTGGCGGAATGCAGGGACTGCAAGGTCAGGAACGTCTGCTTCCACTTGGAGGAGAACAGAAGGTACCGCGTGAAAAGGATCAGAGAGGTCCAGCATAAATGCAGGATCCACGAGGAAGGAGTCCGTGTCGTGGAGGTCGAGAAGGTGCCTCTCAGGGCCGCCGTGCCCGCGAAGGCCGCCCTCGAGGGGGCGATGCTGACTTTCGAGGAGAACTTGTGCAGGAACCTGGGATGCCCGCACTACAGACTCTGCAGACCTCTCGGGGCGTCCGGGGGGATGCGGTTCAAGTTGGTATCCGTGGAAGGAGACACGGACTGCGTGAGAGGAATTCCACTAAAGACAGTGTCTCTGGAATGAGGACCGGGCAGCCTAACCAGCCTGGCGACGACGGCCTCTGTCCAAGTAGAACCTGGCGAATACCATCACTGCCAGGATCGCCGTCACGGGGAAGACGACATAGCCGAACTCCGGGATCGCTCCGTCTATGACTGTCACGGTGACCGTGGCGGAATCGCTATTGCCCGAGCTGTCGGTCACCACGAGGGTGACTTCGTATATCCCTTCCACCCAGAACGTGAATGCAGGGTTCGCACCGTCCAGCTCGACAGGGGAACCATCGTAGTCGAATTCCCAGGTGTAGCTGGATACACCGACGTTGTCTGTCGAACCCGAACCATCGAAACTCACACTGGCTCCGAGGGTTATCGTAGCGGCCAGCCCGGCATCAGCCTCAGGCGGTTCGGCATCCGGTATCACTGTGAAGGCGTGGACATCGTACGGCGCGTATTTGGGAGAGGTGAGACCGACGCCGCCTTCGTCACATGCGATGACGTAGTAACTCACCGCGCTTCCACCCGGCTGTGACGGTATCACACCAGTGTAGGTGTCGTTCCCTGCCGTCTTGGACATCCCGATTTCTGCCCAGGGACCGCCATCGATGCGATATGCGACCGAAAGTGACGATGTGTCCACCCTCCGAGCGGCCGTGATATTCGCGTCGACCTCGAAGCCAGTGTCAGAGTACAAGGTGTCATCTGGAGGGGTATGGTCGATATCGAACTGCATTTCCTCGCGGTCTCCAGCGATCTCGATCAGCAGGAGCGCAGGTGGGATGTTCTCGGCGATCTGCTCCAGAACGGTGTCCATGCCGTCCGGGTTGAAGTCCGGGCCTTCGCCTACCTCGAAGAGGAATGCGAAGATATCCGCTGACCCGTAGAGCCAGTCAAGCGAGTCTCCTGTTGTCGGATACAGTCCGACGGATTGATCCGCCTCGTAATCGTTCAGAGCGGCAAGTTCGTAGCCAATCCTGACCAGGTCCTCGTTGTCGGGTGGCAGGTCGGCGGTGTATCCCCAGGGCCACATCACCAGGTTGCCGTGCGTGTGGAAATCGATCGCGACGGTGAAGCTGCGGCCCTTCACGAGGTTCCTGACCGCCTGGGTCTCAGGCTCAGAGAAGGGTGACTCCCCGCAGTAAGTGTCGTAGCTCGTGATGTGAGAGGCCCCCGCGCCGCCCCATTCTCCGAACGGATCGCCGTTCTCAGAGCCGTTGTAGTTCCTGTTAAGATCAACGCCATACGTGGTGTCACCGTTATCCCTCCGGTTCTTCCGCCACATGTCATCGTACGTCATCGCGAACTCCAGACCATCTGGGTTCACGACCGGGATTATCCAGGTCTCCCTGTTGTCCACCAGCCAGGTGATCCTCGCATCAGAGCCGTACGAATCGGTTAGGTTCTCTATCAGCTGAAGCGCGATCTCCGATGTGGGCCACTCCCTCGCGTGCTGAAGGGCCATCATCAACACTTCAGGCTCGTCCTCGTCGGAGTCGACGTTATCCGATATCTTGATCGCCAGGATGTCCCGGTCCGCAATGCCCTCAGTCTTCTCCCAGCTATCCCCGATGTCGTATACTCTCGCGATATCTGAGTGCGAAGATTCCGTTTCGTAGAGGGTCTCGACCACAATCGAGAAGTTCCTGTAGGGATAATCGATAGGAGGGCCTTCTGCATACAGGTCAGCTTCGACAAGGATGGCTGGACAGTGAGACCTCCCGTCGGGGATCGTTCCTGTTCCGGGTAGGATAAGGCCCGCTGAAACCAATGCGGCGATGATCAAACAGACTCTGATTGGGGTCAATGTGCACCTCACGTTGGATCCGGTCTTTCGATGCAGTCCACGTAGCTACTTACTGGGCCAGTCAGGAAGCCGCGTAATCGATAATGTCCATAACGCTATTTACCGCTTCTGGAGAGTTTGCAGAAGCCGAAGTCAGCCTCCGCTCACAGGCGGAAGGAAAGAGACCTCGTCGCCATCCTTCAGTTCGAGCCCGGCAGCGCCGTATTCCTTGTTGACGGAGAGGATGATATGGTCCTTGAACCTGGCCATCTCAGGGAATCTCTCGATGTAACCATCAAGGAGTCTCTGAACCGTGGTCCCTTCCTGAATCTCAAGCTCCTCCTCCTTCGCTCCGACTATGTCTCGGAAGGATGCGAACATCTTCACTCGGACCTTCATTAATTCATGCCTCCTCTGTTTCTACGGTAATCTACTATGAGTATCTCCTATTCAAAATTCTCCCCGTGTCCAATCTGTGAGCTCTACGGGAGCAGACGCGGCATTCATACGCAGAAAAGAAATATCGCCGTTAATTGGCCAAGTCTATGAATATCGTTTTCGCACGCACATCCTGGACCGATGTTGACCTACTGGCACCCCATGAGTGGTAAACGACCAGATAAACAATCTGATAAGACAGAGTGGCATTTCCACTAGAACGGCTAACCACACTGTTACCAAATCGTGTCTGGAAAGCTCTTTAAACTGGATAACTCGATGGGGCAGCTTACACTCAACAACAAAGCTTTTCGCATCGTGGGCAGGCAAGAGCGTCGGGATAGAATGCTGCGCTTGGAACGTGTGGCGATGCCATCAACGGATGCGAAATCCAGGGCAATCTGGAGTGCGACTCACTGAGGCTAGAGGGGGAGAATGTCGACGACACCGGATCAACCAGGAGGAGGTACTGTCACCCCTGGGAACAAAGGAAAAGGCAGAGGCCAGGGCTGGGATCTCGAGCCACGAGTTGGTGCAAACGCAAAGACAGTGCTGGAGAGGAGGTACCTCCGGAAGGGAGATGACGGGAAGCCCATAGAGACCCCAAGACAGCTGTTCGAGAGGGTGGCTAGGGCGATCGCGTCCGCAGAGGCGAACTACGGAGGGTCCGAAGAGGAGATTGAGAACACCGCGCGACGGTTCTACGAGATCATGGCACGCCAGGAGTTCTTGCCAAACAGCCCCACCCTGATGAACGCAGGCCGGGAGCTCGGGCAGCTGTCTGCCTGCTTCGTTCTTCCGATAGGCGACTCGATGGAGGAGATATTCGACGCGATCAAATTCACGGCACTCATACACAAGTGCCTCGTCCCGGAGACGCTCGTGATGACGGATCGTGGCTGCAGGAAGCTCGGAGCCATCGAGAAAGGTGTATGGATAGAGACACATGATGGAATGGACAAGGTCGTCGAACGACATTCGAACGGCGTGCAAGAAGTGTTCACGGTGGAAACCGTTGAGGGCTACTCCGTCTCGGGAACGTGTCACCACCGACTCATGGTTAGGGACACAGAGGGAGCACACGAGTGGAGACGGATCGAAGAACTGCACAGAGATGACACCCTCCTCATGAAGCTCGGGGGATGGCTAGGGGGAGCGTCGGAGAGTGTCGACTGTGAGGTAGAGGAGATACTGCAGTCGGGTATCGACGAGAGGGTCATCGAGAGCGACGAGAGCGCCCTCTGTGAATTCCTCAGAAGAGCGTTCACCGAACATGGATGGATCGACCCGACCGGCGTGGTCTCGGTAGACCTTGCCTCCGAAGAGATCGCGAGGGAAGTCCAGACCATGCTGTTCTATGTCGGTGTGCCGACCATCCGTACAGAATGTCTCCTAACCATCTGCACCAGGTCTGGGTTCCAGGTGTTCAGAGACAAGATCGGTTTCGATTCCACCCTCCTGAACAGACGGACGGACGAGATCGACGAGAGGGGGCTTTCTGCCGCTCTGAACAGTACTGGCGTTGCCCACGACGAAGCAGACGACGAAGGGTTCTTCTGTGTCACCGTGAAGGAACTGGTGCCCCAGGGCGAACGTGACGTCGTGGACCTCACAGTGGAAGGCACCCACGCCTACCTGGCGAACGGCTTCGTGTCGCACAACAGCGGAGGCGGAACTGGATTCAGCTTCTCGAGGCTCCGGCCGGCCAGCGACTCGGTCAAGAGCACTGCAGGCGTTTCGAGCGGCCCGATCTCGTTCATGGAGGTCTTCAACACCGCAACGGAGACCATCAAGCAGGGAGGCACCCGACGCGGGGCGAACATGGGCATTCTCAGGGTGGACCATCCAGACATCATACCGTTCATAACGAGTAAGAAGGACAGCGCCAAACTGACCAACTTCAACATCTCCGTCGCGCTGACGGACAGGTTCATGGCAGCTCTGGCGGAGGACGGGGAGTACGAGCTCGTGAACCCGAGGACCAAAAAGCCTGCATCCAAGATGAAGGCCCGCAAGGTGTTCGACATGATCGTGAATATGGCCTGGCGGAACGGCGAACCGGGGATCATCTTCCTGGATAGGATCAACAGGGACAACCCGACGCCCAACGTCGGCGAGATTGAGAGCACGAACCCCTGTGGGGAGCAGCCCCTGCTGCCCTTCGAGTCGTGCAACCTCGGGTCCGTCAATCTATCTAAGATGCTCAAGCTTGAGGGGGGGCGGTACGTCGTCGACTACGACAGGCTGCGTGAGACGGTTCACTGGTCGGTGAGGTTCCTGGACAACGTGATTGACGTAAACAGGTACCCTCTGAAGCAGATCGAAGACATGACGAAGGCGAACCGCAAGATAGGTTTGGGAGTGATGGGGTTCGCGGACATGCTCCTGCATATGGGCATCCCTTACGACTCCAACGACGCGCTCGACCTTGGAAGGAAGTTGATGAAGTTCATCGACGATGAAGGAGGCAAGGCGTCTGCGGCGCTGGCTCAGGAGCGTGGGAGCTTCCCGAACTTCGACGGCAGTAGACTCTCCGAGAGGAACGACAGGATGAGGAACGCCACGGTCACGACCATAGCCCCGACCGGTACGATAAGCATCATAGCATCCGCATCTAGCGGCGTAGAGCCGATATTCGCAGTGGCATACGTGAGGAACGTGATGGACAAGGACATCCTGCCTGAGGTGAACCCGATATTCGAGGAGGTGGCGAAAGGCAGGGGGTTCCACTCTGACGAGATGATGAAGGAGATCGCCGCCCGGGGTTCTGTGAGAGAGGTGAAGGGGGTCCCTGAGGACGTTCGGAAGCTGTTCGTCACCGCGTTGGACATAGATCCTGAGGCGCACATACGTATGCAGGCGGCGTTCCAGGAGCACACCGACAACGCGGTCTCGAAGACGGTCAACTTCCCGAACGAGGCGACGACGGCGGACGTCGAGAAGGCGTACCTCCTCGCCTACGAACTCGGCTGCAAGGGAGTCACCGTGTACAGGTACGGGAGCAGGAGTGACCAGGTGCTGAGCGTCGGTGACGCGCCCGCGAAGGAGGAGGCCACCGAGGACGACGAAGAGGATTCGCTCGCGCCAAGGCCTAGGCCTTACGTCACAAAGGGTTCGACGCAGCGGATCGAGACCGGGTGCGGGCATCTGTACGTCACGATAAACGAGGATGAGAGCGGACTCTGCGAGGTGTTCACTCAGATGGGAAAATCCGGAGGCTGCACCGCCTCCCAGTCCGAAGCGATAGGCCGCCTGCTATCGTTGGCGCTCAGGTCGGGAATAGAGCCTGAGTCTATAGTGAAGCAGCTGAGGGGCATCAGGTGTCCGTCCCCGCTCTGGCAGCCGGGTGGGATGGTGCTTTCGTGCAGCGACGCCGTGGCCAAGGCCCTTGAGCGCTATTCCAAGGACCGGCCTGCAGTCAGAGAAGGCGCGGACTGGGCTGTGAGCGCGACGGCTGGGAAGCAGAACCACGTGGACAGGGGCGACGTGTGTCCCGAGTGTCCTGAGTGTGGTAGCATGGTGGAGTACGTCGAGGGATGCGTGGTATGCAGGACCTGCGGGTACTCCCGCTGCTGGTGAGCGGCAAGAAGAGAGGGAAGTGCAGTTTCCGGCTCCACGGGATGCGGGGTCGGAGCAGCTTTATTTTTCACGACTCGAGGAGGGAGTATGCTAACTGTATCGAGAACCTGTCTGTACCCCGAGGCCGTCCTCGAGAGGGTGTGGCCGGAAGCCCGTCTGATCCACACCTGTCGACGGGGACGGCGATTGAGCATACCGCCAGTTGTCGGGTCTCGACCAGGGCTTTCGGCTTGCCCCCCCTTCCTGGAAGGAACATAATACATAGTCAAAACAAATTATGGATGATGCTGAACGCAGCTAGGAACGGTTGGATGGTATGGCCGACAAGCAATTGATCGGAGCGCTGGGCGCGGGCGACAGGGTCGACTCGTATTTCTCGGTTGCGTACAAGAAGCCCGTGTCGGAGTACCGATACGGCCACATGTTCGAGTTCCGGGTCGCCGACAGAACCGGTCAGATGACCGTGAAGTACTGGGGAGGGGATGACAGATCCAGGGCCGAGTCGCTCCAGAGCTCGCTCGGGAAGGGGGATGTCGTCCGTATAGTCGGCGAGGTGAGCGAGTTCAAGAGCCAGCTGGAAATCTCTGTCAGCGAGAATAAGGGAGGGGTCGTAGAGCACCTCAGCGATGGAGACTACGACATCTCCGGGCTGCTGAAGACTCTGGACGGAATCCAGGAGATGAAGGAGAGACTCCTTGAGTTCGTTCTCAGCGTGGAGGAACCTCATGTCTCCATGTTGTTGAAGAGCTTCTTCGAGGACGATGAGTTCATGGAGGGTTTCAGTGCCTGCCCCGCATCGATCCAGCTACACTCCGCAGCCGTGGGTGGGCTTCTGCATCACACGCTGAACGTCGTGGAGATGTGCGTCAAGGTCCTCCAGCTTCAGCCGAACCTTGACAGGGACCTCGTGATGGCCGGAGCCCTGCTCCATGACATAGGGAAGGTGAGGAGCTTCGCGGTGGGGACGAACATCAACCACACGCCTGAAGGGAACCTTGTAGGCCATCTGACGATAGGCGACGAGGAGTTGGCTGCGAGAATCAGAACGATAGATGGCTTCCCAGAAGACTTCGCGATGAAGCTCAGACACGTCATCCTGGCGCACCATGGCAGGAAGGAGTGGGGGTCCCCAGTGGAACCGATGATGCCGGAGGCGCTTCTGGTCCATCACGCGGACGACCTCGATGCCAAGCTGGACTACATGGTCACGAGGAGGGACGAGGCGGTCACCGAGGATGACTGGACCTGGGACCGGAGGCTGTCCAGGCTGATCTATCTCCGATAGACCGCCCCTCCACGGCATGCCGTTATGTGTACATCAATGCTGCAAAGGGATATATACGGTCCTCGTGGTCACCGTCTCCTCACAACGAATGGAGTGAGGGAATTGAAGACGATTCGAACGATGCTTTCGCAAGAAGAGATGCCTAAGAAGTGGTACAACATATTGCCAGACCTGCCAGAGCCGCTCCCGCCACCGCTGAACCCGGCGACCAAGGAGCCGATCTCCCCGTCGGACCTCGAGGTCATCTTCCCGAAATCGCTGATCGCCCAGGAGATGTCGTCGGAGAGCTACATCGACATTCCGGATGAGGTGTTGGAGGCATATCTGATGGTCACTAGGCCGAGTCCACTCCAGCGGGCGGTCAGGCTCGAGCAGAAGCTGAAGACCCCAGCGAAGATATACTTCAAGAGGGAGGACCTCAGCCCCGCGGGGAGTCACAAGACCAACACCGCGCTCGCGCAGACTTATTACAATCTCAAGGAGGGCGTCGAGAAACTGACCACCGAGACAGGGGCTGGGCAGTGGGGAACGGCGCTCAGCATGTCGTGCAACCACTTCGGCCTCAAGTGCGAGGTGTTCATGGTAAGGGCGAGCTACGACCAGAAGCCCTACAGGAAGGTTATGATGCGTCTCTTCGGAGCCGATGTCAGTCCCTCGCCCAGCAACCTGACGGAGTTCGGCAAGAAACTCCTCGCCGAGGACAAGAACCACCCGGGGTCCCTGGGCATCGCCATCAGCGAGGCTCTCGAGACATGCGTGAAGGACGAGAAGGCGAAATACAGCCTGGGTAGCGTGCTCAATCATGTAATGCTGCATCAGACCATCATCGGCCAGGAGGCGATGCTCCAGTTCCAGAAGCTGGGCGAGCAGCCGGACTACCTCGTCGGATGCGTCGGTGGCGGATCCAACTTCGCCGGCTTCACGTTCCCGTTCATAGGACAGAAGCTCAAGAAGAAGCTCGACACGGAGTTCGTCGCGGTGGAGCCGACGGTCGTGCCGACGCTGACCGGTGGCAAGTACGAGTACGATTTCGGTGACACTGCGGAGATGACGCCCCTTCTGATGATGTACACGCTCGGGCACGCGTTCGTCCCGTCGCCGATCCACGCAGGTGGCCTTAGATACCATGGCGCCGCGCCGACGGTCAGCGCTCTGAGGAATTCGGGTGTCGTGAAGGCGGTCGCATACGAGCAGAAGGAAGTGTTCGATGCTGCGGCGCTGTTCGCCAGGGCCGAGGGTATAATACCTGCCCCCGAGACGGCCCATGCCATCAAGGCGACGATCGACCTTGCACTGCAGGCCAAGGAGAAGAACGAGGAGAAGATCATCGCGTTCAACTTCTCCGGACACGGCCTGCTAGACCTTGCTGGGTATGAGCAATATCTCGACGGCAATCTCGAATAGGACTGTTCCGGACAGCGTGGCGGGATCAGGCGAAGTAGCTCTCCTGGTCCTCGCGGAGGCGTCTGTAGGATGTCCTGAACTCAGGGCGTTCGAGCAGTCTGTCAAGCCTGGCCTCGAGCTCTCCCTCAAGGCGGTCCTGCTTGGAGTGGAAGTGTTCGCTCCTCAGGATGTCTGCGACATCCGATGAGTACTGCTGCATACCCAACATGACGATTGCGGACGCATCGGCCGCCTTGGATATGACTCCTAGCGGTATCGGGGAACCATCCTTGATCAGCTCGAACAGGTCTGGTGAGTTGGAGCCGACCTCTCCGCCGACCGCGACCATCCTCCTCGGGGACACCTCGGTGGACCTTATCTGGTAGACTGTGTCGTCTGAGAAGATGAACGTGTCGTACTTGCCGTTCGCGTGGTCTCTCCCGCTCAGGGCGCGCCACTCGTGCCTGCGCTCGCTGGAATCGTAGCGTCCCTTCAGATGCCTCATCAGCTGGTCCACGCCGTGCAACTCCATTCTGTCCACTCACACTTCGACCGAGAACGGTGTCAACTCTTCGGGTCGTGTCCGATGGACGACCGACCGGCTCATCTGTAGCTCTCGCCCGTGATCCTCTCGAACATTTCGATGTACAGCTCGGAGATCTCGTCGATCTTGTCCGATGGGAGGGTCGGCATCTTCGGCTCGGGCTTCCCTTTCTTCCTAGCCTCCGAGAGCTTGTCGTAGTAGGCGGTCTGTCGGTAGTACTGTCTCACGGACTCCTTGCTGAGTTCGACGAACTCTCCCTCAGAGTAGCTCTCCCAATCCCACCAGCGGTCCTCGTCGGAGGTGCCGAAGGTGTCGACGACCATGAGCTCGCGGTTCTCGTCGAACGCGTACTCCTTTTTACCGTCGACGTGGATAAGGTCGCGTTTCTCGACCTCCTCCGCTATCTTCTCGTCCACGTGGAGAGTGGTCTCGATGATGTCGTCGTACTCGGCCTGAGTGAGTCCGGAGATCTTCAGGGCCTCCTTCTTATTGAGGAGCCGGTCGACCTTCTCCAGCTTCGTGGTGACCTCGATGAACGGCTCGGGGAGTTTGTCACCGTATTTGACCGCCTTCCCCGATTTGAATCCCAGCTTAGACGGCTTCAGTTCCCCCCCGGAAATCCTGTCCCAGAGGGAGCCGGCGACGTAATGTCTGCATATCACCTCGAGAGGGATCAGGTAGTTGGTGCTCTTCCTGTTCGTCTGGGAGTATTCGAGTATCTGTACCCGCTTGACCCTCATGCGATTCGGGGGGATGAGCTCCTTGAAGTGTGTTCTGACACCGAGTGAACGGCCGATCTGAAACCAGAAAGCGCTCGACCTACACAGGGTCTCTCCCTTGTTGGGGATCAGCGACGGGATGACCTTGTCAAAGACGGATATCTTGTCGGAGAAGACGAATTCGAGTGTGTGGGCGCCCACCTCGTAGACGTCCTTGACCTTGCCCTGGCGTATCAGTTTCATGCGACCAGATGCTTCGTAAGTGATTGCCGTTATTAATGGTTTTGGTCACGCTGGACCACAGCTTACTTCGCGCCATCCTAGCATCAGAGATGCTCTCTCCCGTAAGGGAAAAAGGATTAAGGCTCTTGGAGAAGGTAACACGTGACGAGGGATCGAGAATTGAGTGGGGCGTTCGAAAGTCACTTCTCGGCCATGGCCAACAAGCTGAAGGCATCAGACGTCAGAGAGCTGCTGAAACTGCTCCAGAGCCCAGACATGATATCGTTCGCGGGCGGGCTGCCGAACCCGACGACGTTCCCTGTGGAGATGATACGCGAGATTGCCAACGACATCCTCGGGGCGGCCGACGCCGCAAAGGCGCTGCAGTACGGAATCACCGAGGGCTACACGCCCCTCCGTGAAGCGCTGGCAGACCGGATGAGGAATAAGGGGATGGACATCGGCACCGACAACGTGATCACGGTGAGCGGGTCGCAGCAGGTCATCGACCTCATGGGCAAGGTCTTCATCGACCCGAACGACCCCTTGATAGTCTCAGCACCCACGTATCTGACGGCCCTGACAGGGTTCGCAGTTTACAGCGCACGGTTCGAGACCGTACCCATCGACGAGGACAACATGCGCATGGACCTGTTCGAGGAGAAGCTCGCGGAGCTCTCGAAGGCAGGCGAGCGTCCGAAAATCGTGTATGTGCTCCCCAACTTCCAGAACCCCGCAGGGGTGACCATGCCCGAGAAGAACCGGAGGAGGCTCGTGGATCTTGCCCACGAGCACGACCTTGTCATCCTAGAGGACGATCCCTACGGCGAGCTCAGGTACAAGGGAGAGGACATCCGCCCGGTCAAGAGCTTCGACGACGAGGACAGGGTCGTGTACATGAGCACTTTCTCCAAGATACTCGCGCCTGGGTTCAGGGTGGGCTGGGCCGTGGGACACACGGACATCTTGCGCAAGCTGATCATAGCGAAGCAGTCCAGTGATGTCTGCACGAACGTCCTCGGACAAGTCATATCGTGCGAGTACATCACCCGCGGCCTCGTCGACCCGCAGGTGGCGGAGATTCGCAGAATATACGGTAGAAAGCTCGACCTCATGCTCGAGGGCATGTCCGAGTTCATGCCGGACAGCGTCCGCTGGTTGACGCCTGAGGGTGGGATGTTCCTGTGGGCGACCCTTCCCGGGGGGATGTCATCGGTCGAACTGCTGGAGAAGGCGGTGAGGAAGAAGGTCGCATTCGTCTCCGGAAGGGCGTTCTATCCCGACCCAGCGGACGGGCTCAGCACGCTCCGCTTGAACTTCACATACCCCTCGGACGAGATGATAGCCGAGGGGATGAGAAGGCTCGGCTCGGTGTTCGACGATAAGCTGACAGGATGATACTGTCGAGGGAGGACCCCGTCGCGGGCGCACGCGCGCTTCAGAACATCTCCGCGCCCGCGTGGATGACGACGCCGTTCTCTGTGATCGAATACGGTTTGATCCTTCGGGAGTGGGCCGTCCTCCTCATCTTCAACACTCTCACCGTCAACTGCACCTCCCCGGAGTCCCGATTCTCCTCGGAATCTAGGAGAACCACTCCGTCAGCAGTGTATTCCGCAAGCCCGTCGCGCGACGACCTCGGGTTCTCGTCCTTGACCTCGGCCGTCAGAATCGCGGTCGTCCCCGTGCTCCGGAGCAACTGACACAGGTTGAACAGGTTGGAGCGACGCTCCGACTCGTCCGAGAACATCATGTTGAGGAGGGAGACCGAATCTACCACCACCCTCTTAGCCCCGAAGGACTTCACGAATTTCGGCAGCTCGCTCTTTATCCTCGTGACCGCCGTCTTGGCATCGGATGGCTCGAGCTTGAAGAGTCCGAGCTTCTTGCCGGATATGGCGTCGCCCAGGTCCCAGCCGAAAGAGGCGGCGTTCCTCAGGACGGAGCCCTTATCCTCCTCGAGCGATATGAATATGCAGCGCTCGTCGTTTGCCAGTCCTTCCATCAGGAACTGGAGGGCCATAGTCGTCTTGCCCGTCCCGAAGGAACCCATGAGCACCACGATATGCCCTTCCGGCAGGCCACCCTGAAGCATTTCATCCAGCCCAGACACACCTGTCTTGATCCTCTTCAGCTCCATATCCTGTTCACCCCACGCGCTCCGTGTTGATCACCACGAACCCGCTCTGGGACGTGATGAGGGTCGCGAACCTCGCGATCCTCTCCTGGTCGAGATGCGGCAGGACGCTCATGAACTTCTCGACATAGAGATATCTCTGCCTCTTGGATGTGTGATGGAACTTGGCCCACTCGAACCGCAGGACGCCATCTACGCTGTCGATGATCATCTGCTGCCGCCTCGTGTCCAGTATCTCATCTGTCAGTAGTATATAGAATATGCACTGCCACTTCTTCGCCATACGCTGTATGCCCTTGAGTAGCGCCACGACATCCTCGAACTTGACTGTTTCCGAAACCACGAGGTCTGTCAACGAGTCCATCACCACGAGACTCTTGGGGGCGTTCTCCTCCAAGAAGGATACCAAAGATGCGAGGACATCGTCGTCCTTATTCTCCGCGAAGAGGTCCGAACCGTCCGAACCCACCCAGCTCGTGGGGACGACGGTCCTCATGAAGTACCCTTTGGAGAAGTCCTTGAAGAGCAGGTTGGCCTCAAGAGACTCGTGGAAATCCTTCGCGAATGAGAACTGGACCTCGCGGAGTATGTCCTCCTTCGACCTGGAGAAGGTCACGTAGGCCATCCTGTCCGGCAATATGCCATCCCTGCCTGCGTGGCCCATCATGAAGCTACGAGTCTCCGGGAACTCCTTGACGAGACCGATCTTGGCTGCCGAAGTGAGTGCGAACTCCAGCCCTCCACCTCCAACATCACCGAGCAGCAATACGACTGAACCCGCGGGCATCCCACCCCCGAGGATGGAGTCGAAGTCTGCGACTCCTGTAGGCATCCTATCTAGCTTCCCTTCCGACATGAGTGCAGTTCGCAAATGCAGGTCTGGACTATTGAAACTTTTCGGACTGCGCAGCGATGCGCGCGCGCAGTGGCCTCGCCCGGTCACCCCTTGCTCAAGAACTCCGCCAGCATCTCGAGCGCTTTGAGGACCGCCTGAGCCTTCACTTCGGAACGCGAGCCGGCGAAGATGCTGCGCGCGGAGACCGATCGCTCGGACGAGCTGACAGCGATGCACACGAGTCCGACGGGCTTGGCAGAGGTGGCACCTGCCGGGCCGGCGATCCCGGTCACGCCCACTCCGATGCTGGCTCCGAGCCGCTCCCTGACGCCGTCGGCCATCATCGAAGCGACCGCCTCGCTGACCGCACCCATCGATTCGAGCGTGCTACGGTCCACTCCGAGCAGTGAGAACTTGGCCTCGTCGCTGTAAGATATCACGCCTCCGAGGAAGTAGGCGCTGCTCCCTGGCACATCGGTAATCGCATCCCCGAGCCTGCCTCCGGTGCATGATTCGGCGACTGCCAGGGTCAGAGACCGCTGGCCCAAGGCCTTTCCGACATCACTTGCGAGCACAGCTCTTCCTCCGAGGCGCCTTCTTTCCCGAAGCGTCCGCAAGTCTCGCCCGCACCCCTAGCTCCTCTGCGTACGAGGCGACCGCTTGGGGCACGAGATGGCGCCAGCGCTCGCCTGCCAGAATCCTCCGCCGTATCTCGGTGCCCGAATACAGCTTGCCGTTGTATGTCTTGGTCTTCCTCACTTCGTAACCGACCTGGCCGAATAGAGAGCGAGTGAGCGTGTTGTTGGAGAAGACCACGTCGAAAGGCGGGACATACGACTCGATGTGGCCGACCCATATGGCGTATCTGTTCACATCGCGGACCGGGACTATCTGAACCTTTGAGAGGGCATCCTCCGGCAGAGACGACATAATCATCTGGTACCTCTCGCTGGCTGTGAACGGATTCGACGCAGTGTGGGATTCCTCGGCGCTCCCTATCACGATGACGAGATCGTCGCACTCCGACAGAACCTCCAGGACGACCTTGAGATGGCCCCTGTGGAACGGTTGAAACCTGCCGACGACAAGGGCGCGCACTCAAACCACCGGACCTCTAAGCTCAGTTGATGACGGCTCTCTCAGCCGCTGGCGCGGGCGTCGAAGGCTTCTTCGATGAAGGGGGTGAAGGCCTCCGCCCTGCCACGACCAACGCAGCCAACTTCTTCAGCAGGCCTTCCTTCTTCGAGCCAACAAGCGCATGGGAGAGAACGTCGCTGAGCAACCTGACGGGTATCACCTTGACCTTCTCCACGTACCTGTCCTCGAGAACCACATCCCTCATGTTCTGCTCAGGTATCAACACCTTCTTAATACCCATCTCCGCGGCAGCTTCTATCTTCGCGGTGACTCCGCCCACCGGCAATACCTGACCGCGCACGCTCAGGCTCCCGGTCATAGCGACGCCTTGGTCGACCTCTATGCCCTCGAAGGCCGATATGACGGCCGTTGCGACGGCTATCGACGCGCTGTCGCCCTCGATCCCATCGTATGTGCCTATGAACTGAACGTGTATGTCGTGATTGGTAATGTCTTCTCCAGTGTATTTCTTGATGAGGGCAGAGACGTTCTGCACCGACTCCTTCGCGATCTCCCCGAGCTTCCCGGTCGCGATGATCTTCCCGCTCTCCCTCTCCTGGGAAGGCGTGACCTCGGCGACTATCGGAGTGACTATGCCTGAGAACTCCGCCATGGACGAATCGGCATTGAGCACCGCCAACCCGTTGACGATCCCCACCACAGCGCCCTCGGTCAGACACATCTCGTAGTCCTTCCTGTGCTCCACTGCCCGGTCGGTCACCTGTTGTTCCAGGGAACGCGCGGTCAATTTGGCCTCCGTCACGTGCTTGGCCTCGACGGGGCTCTCGTCGCGCTCGCGCGCGATGTCACCGGCCACGCGCACCAGGCCTCCGAGCTCGCGGAGCCTGAGGGTGAGCATGCCCCTGCGCCCGGAGCGCCTCTGGGCCTCCCGTATGACCTCCGCTACCGCCGCCTTCGAGAAGTGCGGTATCTTCTTGTCCTTGGAGACCTCCTGAGCGACGAACCTGATGAGTTTCTCCCGGTTGACGTCGTTGTCGGGCATCGTGCTTCTCATGTATATCTCGTATCCGTATCCGCGAACCCTTGACCTGAGCGCCGGATGCATGCCAGAGACTGCATCCAGGTTTCCCGCAGCCACGAGGATGAAGTCGCAAGGAACGGGCTCGCTCTTAACCATGGCGCCTGAGCTCCTCTCGCTCTGGCCTAGGATGCCGAACTCGCCCTCCTGGAGGGCTGTAAGGAGGCTCTGCTGGCTCTCCAGCCTGAGCACGTTTATCTCGTCTATGAAGAGGACTCCTTTGCTGGCCTTGTGAATCGCCCCAGGCTCCAGCCGCTCGTGGGCAGGCGTTTCGAGCCCTCCGCTCTGGAACGGGTCGTGCTTGACGTCCCCGAGCAGGGCTCCTGCATGCGACCCCGTGGCGTCAACGAACGGCGGCGGGTCGTCAGGGGTGTGCGATACCAGCAGCTTGGGGACGAGGATGGCCTCGCGTCGTTGGCCCGTCATGTACCTGAATATCATGAATATGAACAAGGCACCCACGATGCCGATCAGGAGTATTGTCGCGTCTCCGGACTGGATGTACAAGAATACCGTGAGGATCAAAAACATGAACAACAGACCTATCGCCCACGAGTTCCTCTGGTTGCGCTTCTGCTCGGCCTCTGCCTTCTGCGCCTGGACGATCTCCTTGCCCTTGCCGGCCGGAACAATCCGTATCTTGGGCTCGTTCGCGTCATCGGGATTGTGATACGAGATGACATCCTGGAGTTCGCCCTTGGGGAGGAAGTCAACCATGGACCTGGACAACATGGACTTGCCAGTACCTGGGGCGCCGATCAGTATGACGTGCCTCTTCTGCTCGGCCGCCTTCCTGATGACCTTCACTGCATCTTCCTGACCGATGACCTGGTCCACGAGGTTGGGTGGGATCGTAACCTCGTCCGTCGTCTCGAACTTATGGTTCTTGATCCAATCTTCGACATCGGGCAGACCCAGCTCGGCCTTAGAATCAACAACGCCCATCGGACTACACCAGTACCTGCAGTTCCTATTAGGCTTGTGCTAAATAAGCATTGCGCCTTGAAGCGTTATACAATGCGTCGAGCCAGCGTCTTCGGTTCGACCCAAGCCGAACATTTCATTCCACGCGAACAAATATTAACTGTGTCGGCATGTCAAATCGATTCCTGCAGGGAGAGAATGAAGCTCGGTGACCTTGGCATTGACGGCCGGATAGTAGACAAGCTGCGAGCCGACGGGATCGAGGAGTTGTATCCCCCCCAGGCTCAAGCTGTGGCTCCAGCACTTGCAGGCAAGAATCTCGTCCTGTCGATACCAACGGCCTCAGGGAAGAGCCTGGTCGCATACTTGGCAATCCTCCACAGCGTCCTCAGGGGAGGCAAGGCACTCTACATCGTCCCCTTGAAAGCCCTCGCCTCGGAGAAGTACGAGGACCTAGCGAAGTTCGCGGACCTGGGCATCAGGGTCGGGGAGTCGACCGGGGACTACGACGACATCGACCCGAAGCTTAGCACTTACGACGTAGTCGTCGCGACATCCGAAAAGGTCGATTCGCTCCTGCGCCACCGCACCAAGTGGCTCAAGCAGATATCGGTGGTCGTCGCTGACGAGGTCCACCTGATGAACGACCCCGACAGAGGCCCGACCCTGGAGGTCATACTTGTCAAATTCAGGACGTTCAGCCCGGACTCCCAGCTCATCGCCCTATCTGCGACGATACGCAACTGCTCGGAGCTTGCGGAGTGGCTGGAGGCGGAGCTGGTCACCAGCGACTGGAGGCCAGTGCCCCTCCGGGAAGGCGTGTGCTCAGACGGCCAGATATTCTTCACGGACAACTCGAAACGGAACCTTCCAGAGGGGGAGAAACCCATCCACAGCATCGTCTCCTCCACGATCCGGGCCGGGGGTCAATGTCTGGTTTTCGTCAACACGCGTAGGTCGACCGAATCGCTCGCTGTCGAGCTGGGAACCATGGTGAAGAAGCTCATGCCAGAGAGGAAAGACGCGCTTAGCCGGGCGTCGAAGAGGCTCGTCGGGGAGCAGGAGGAGCCGACCATGCTCGGGGCGAAACTAGCGCGATGCATCAGACACGGCTCCGCGTTCCACCACGCCGGCCTGGTCAGCTCGCAGAGGAAGCTCGTGGAGTCCAGCTTCAGAAACGGCGATATCGGAGTCATCACCGCCACGCCTACTCTCGCTGCGGGCATAAACCTGCCAGCAAGAACGGTCATCGTGAGGGATGTGAAGAGATTCGATTCGAACTACGGCTATACAACTGTGCCAGTGCTCGAGGTTAAGCAGATGTGCGGCCGGGCGGGGCGGCCGAGGTACGACAAGTATGGAGAGGCGATCCTCATCGCGAGGAACGAGGAGGAGAGGAGACTCATGCTCGACACGTACCTGCTCGGAGAGAACGAGAACCTCTTCTCCAAGCTCGGGACGGAGCCAGCGATACGGTCACATGTGCTGGGGCTCGTGGCGACAGGTGATGCGCGGTCATACGAGGACCTCCTCGACTTCTTCGGAAGGACATTCCTGGCCCACCAGACGAACATCCATCATCTCGAGGACAACATCGAGAAGGTGACGAAGTTCCTAATGGAGGAGGGGATGATCGAGGGCGATGACGAGCTTGCGGTGACCAGCTTCGGCAAGATGGTCAGTGACGTCTACATCGACCCGAAATCTGCGACCATTATCAGGGACGCGTTGAAGAATCACAGGGAATCCTGTGAATTCGGGCTCATACACGCGATCTGCTCAGTCCCGGACATGAAGCTCATGTACCTGAGACGGTCGGATTACGAGTGGATAGAGGAGTTCCTTGACGAGGTGAGGGCGAGCCTACTGGTCGAGCCTCCATCGGACATAGGCAGGTACGAGATCTTCCTATCTGAAATCAAGACGGCTAAGGTGGTTCACGATTGGATCTCCGAAACGAGCGAGACGTCTATGGAGAAGACCTATGGCATCGGTCCCGGAGACATCCGGAACAAAGTGGAGCTGGCCGAATGGCTCACACACGCAGCGTCACGCATCGCCGGGCTCGTGAACCGCGATGCCACCGGAGAGATCGGGGACATACACAAACGAATCCTATACGGCGTCAAGGGAGAGCTGCTCGAGCTGGTGAAGCTGAAGGGCATCGGACGCGTCAGGGCAAGGGCGCTGTTCGACCGCGACCTCCGCACGCTCGAACATCTTCGCAACACCAGCTATGACATTCTGAAGCAGATACCCAATGTGGGCGAAGCTGTCGCGAGGTCGATCAAGTCGCAGCTCGGACAATCGGAGCTAGGCATCCCGGAGGAGCCGGAATCTGGACAGAGCTCCCTCGGCGACTTCTGACCAAGTTATATTACCATGCTTAGCGGTTCTAGCTGCCGGTTCCCATGCCCGACACGGACTCTGGACCTCCGGAGGGCGGCATCGTCGCCTGGAAACGACAGACCGCGCCTGGAGAAGGGTTGAAACTGATGGATGCCCTGCTAGCCGACGCGTCGGCAGCGGGAGCAAGCATCCTGGTTCTTGACGGAAGCATGGTGTTCGGTTCCGACCACCTCGCGAGCGCCTTGTATCACGCGCGCAAGGCAATCGACGGAGGGTGGAACGCCTCAGACTCCCTTCAGATGGAAACGCTCCTATACTCGTCGGGGGAGAGGCAGCTCAGCAGCGCGATGAAGAAGATGTCGGTAAGCGACTCTACGACGGTCGTCGTCGTCGCGAGACTGTCCGCCGACGAGTTCGACCCTGGCGAGGGATGGGACCTACTGCCCAGGAAGCCGGAATCCGTTGAGATGGATTCGCTCATCAGGTTCGGGATTGACCGGACGTCGGCAGGAACCACCCGGACTGACCTTATTAGCGACCTCGTCCTCGAGCGCGTGGCGAACGTCGACCTCATCAAGAAGTGAGCTTGGAACTGGCATCAGCTGGCTTCTGAAATGCGCATCGGTGCTAGTATAATAAGACCTCACGACAATAGTGGGGGACCACCATGCCGGCAGTAGTGGAGTGTGTCCCCAATTTCAGCGAGGGACGGAGGAAGGAAGTGGTAGACCGAATAGCATATTCCATCAGCTCTGTCCCTGGCATCAAGATACTCGACGTAGAGATGGATCCTGACCACAACAGGTCCGTCGTGACCTTCGTAGGTGACAAACAGAGCGTTCAGGAGGGCGCGTTCCAGGGCGCACGAGCGGCCGCTGAGCTGATAGACCTGACCAAGCACAAAGGGGAGCACCCCAGGATGGGAGCGCTCGATGTGCTCCCGTTCGTGCCGATACAGGGTGTGACGATGGATGACTGCGTTGAGGTGGCTCACAATGTAGGTGCGCGAATAGCCAAGCGCCTGAATATCCCAATATATCTGTACGAGTCCGCTGCGAAGAGACCCGACAGGAAGAACCTGGAGAGTGTCAGGAAAGGGCAGTTCGAAGGGTTGAGGGAGTCGATAAAGACAGACGACTCCAAGTATCCGGACTTCGGCCCCCGAGAGGTGCATCCGACCGCAGGCGCGATCGCGGTCGGAGCTAGGATGCCTCTGATAGCCTTCAACGTCAACCTCAGGTCGCGCGATCTTGCGGCTGCGAAGGACATCGCGAGGAAGATAAGGACCAGTGGCGGTGGGCTTCCCCACCTGAAGGCGCTTGGATTCGACCTGAAGGATAAGGGGATGGTCCAGGTATCGATGAACCTGACGGACTACACCATCACGCCACTCTCGAAGGTGTTCGAAGAGGTCAGAAGGGAGGCGGAGGCGAGGGGCATCGAGGCCGCGGAAGGCGAGGTCATCGGCCTCATACCTCTCGACGCGGTTTGTGATATAACGGCCAAGTTCCTAAAGCTCGGGCAGTTCGCAAGCGGTCAAATCTTGGAGAGGCGGATCTGGTGCTGAATGGTGTAGAGAGTCTGAGGGAGTTCTGTGCTGAACTGTCGTCCAGCTCGCCATCGCCTGGCGGGGGGACCGCCTCAGCGGCCGCTGGAGCAATGTCAGCATCCCTCCTCGCAATGGTGTGCTCCATCACCGGGAAGAGCAAGATGAGAGAGGAGCAGAAGCCGGAGCTCGACATGCTCACAGACTCACTCCTCACCTTGAGGGACGAGCTTGTGGACCTGGCGCAGGAGGACGCAAGAGCCTATGACGGGCTTGTCGAGGCCATGAGAAGGAAGCGGGCGGATGGAACGACTGACGCAGCCGAAGCGGTCAAGGCCGCCCTGGGAGAGGCGACGGAGGTCCCCCAGAAGACCGCCAGAGCGTGCGCGCGCATCCTGGAGATGGCGACAAGGGTCGGGGAGATAGGCACTAAGAGAGCGTATTCGGACGTGGCGGTGGCGGTGTACCTCGCTGAGGCGGGCGTCACCGGAGCATTGATGAACGTCCTGATCAACATCGAGAGCTCGACCGACAACGAACAGGTCGACAGCGTCAGGAAGGATGTACAGGACCAGTACGAGAGGGCTGGACGAGCCGCCAAAGAGGCTCTTGAGCGCCTTAGCGGTGCCCTGAGATGAGCGAAGGACTCGAAGCAGCAGCCTATCAGAGTTGATAGAGATGACGATACCTTTAATACGATTGACTAAAATGAGAACGTCTGAAGTTCTGCCAGAAGAGATATCTCTCTCGAGCGCAGTCGGACGGGAGCCGGGTTTGAGTTGGCTGGCAATTACCTGAAAAGCCTCCAGCTTGCGAAGCAGCTGGAGCAGCGGGCAAAGGAGGCCGCTAAGTACAAGAAGCTCGCAGAGGAGGAGAGAGAATCACTTCAGGAGTTCCTGGACCTCTGCAAGGACAGCGATGTCGACCTGTCTGACATCGAGAAGACCCTGTCCGAGTTCTCCGCCTCCATCAACGCCAAGGACTACCAGGCGGCCATCGGTCACTCGAGCAAAGCGAGGGAGATGGCAAAGAACGCTTACATTCACAAGATCGCCGATGTCGCTGATTCCGTCGATGCACTCGTCAAACTCACCGCTGGTGCGGAGGGGGAGACAAAGGGCGCCAAGGACATGCTCGAGAGGAGCAAAGAGCTCGTTGTCAAGGACGACCTCAAAGGCGCGATGAAGCAGGCGAAGAGCGCTTATGACGCCGGGGAGAGGGCGTTCCACGAGCATTTCTCCGCGTTGTTCTCTCAGGCCCAAGGCGTCGTCAACCAGGCCAAGGACCTGGGGGATGACGTAGGCTTGTACGAGGACCTCCTTGCTAGGTCGAAGTCCGCCCTTGAGAAACAGGACTACGAGACCAGCATCTCCCAGCTGAAGGAGGCTCTCGAAGGGGCCGGGGAGAATCTCAAGTCGCAGATAGAGGACACCATCGCGAGAGCAGATGACATCGTCCGTACGGGAGATGCGATCGAGGCGGACACGGAGAAAGTGGCCAAACACATCGAACGAGCCAGGAGCGCCCTTGAATCCCTGAAGTACAAGGACGCGTTGAGCTACTCGAAACGGGCTGAGAGCGAGGCCGAGAAGGCCATCTCAGGCCACCTCAACGACATGATCAGAGACATCAGGAACGACATGAAATCGATGAACACCGTCAACGAAGAGTCACAAGAGTCTCGGCAGCTTCTTGACCGGGCACAGGAAGCCATCAAGGAGAAGAGGTACAACGACGCAATCAAGCCGTACAACGAGGCGAAGGGGAAGATCAACGAGATTCATTTCCAGGCAGTGGTGAGGGTCATAGCGAAGGCAAAGAACAAGTTCGTCCTCGCCAAGAAGGTCGGCGTGGACATGAGCGAGGCTTTGCGGTTGCTCAACGTATCGAGAGAGACCCTCAGGAACGACCAGTTCAAAGAGGCGATCAAGCTCGCGGAGCAGAGCGAGAATGCGGTGGAGACCTCGTTGCAGATATTCTACAAGGTTCGGGACGAACTTGTTCAGCTCGCGAAGAGCGTCAAACTCGCGAAGGACCTAGGTCTGGATGCCTCACAGCTTAAGAACCTTCTTGCAGAGGCAAAGAAAGCCTTCGAGGACAAGGATTACGAGAGGGCAGAAGAGGCCACATCCGAGGGCGCCTCGATGGCCAGGAAGATGACCTATGATGTGGCTCGGGCGAAGATGGACGATGCCGACCGAGCAGTGAAGCTTGCCATCCGGATTGGCGCAGAAGTCGTCGAGGCCGAGGAACTTCTTGAGAAGGCCACCATCTCGACGTCGGGTGAGGATCCGACGGAGACGATTTCGCTGACCGATGCCTGTCTGGATGCGGCTTCGAGCGCCCTCTCGAGGGCGCTCACGGACAAGCTGAACAGCATCGATGAATTCGTCTCTGGCTTCACAGAAGCTGAGGATTCACTCGCCGAAGTCAAGGGGAGTATCGAAAGTGCCAGAACCCTCATCGCGGAAAAAGAGTTCATGAGGACGCACGAGATCATCGCGGAAATAACCGCTGGCCTGGAGGATCTGGGCCGACAGGAGTGCGAGAGGATGACTGGCGTCGCGCGCGACACGCTCCAGATGACCGCATCGATGGGAATCGACATATCGGACCTCGAAGTCCTCAGGACCAGAGCAGGGGAGCTTCTCGAAAAGGGATCATACAATGACGCCCTATCGCGTATGAGGGAGGTCGTGCAGAACGCTGACGAGGCGATGTTCAGAGCGTTACAGGCTGATTTCTCGGCCATCAAAGACTCTCTCGAAGAGGCGAAGACCCTCACTATCGATGTCTCAGACGCGAAGGAGCGTCTGAAGGACGCGAGGAAGAAAGCCGAAGCCCGGGAGTTCCGGGAGGCTTTCGATCTTGCCGCAAGTACCAGAGAGAAGGTCCGGGACAGCATAGCCAGGT
>JAEHCN010000015.1 GCA_020696395.1 Thermoplasmata archaeon
CTCTAAGAAGACGTTCTTGAAGGATACTCCCCCGAATGCGAAGAAGATACTGGCCAGCGGAGGGCTCGTACCTTATCTCAGGCAAAGGATCGCTGGGCAGCGAAAGACGCAGTGAAGTTCAGTACGATAGTTCGTCTTCTGGAAGTGCAGAGCCGTTGCGTCTGCGTTTCCGGGACATCACGAAGAACACTGCCATGATGATGATTATCGGAACCACCAGGTCCCCAAACTCCGGTATCTTATCGAAGATGACCTCGACTGTTGTGGTGTTCTGGGTCCATTGCCAACATATGTTTGCCTCCCCTGAGACCGAGTATACTGACGTTAGGTACTGCTTCGTATAGCTCGTTTGACCACCCAAAGTCACGAATGACCAATCTCCACTCACGTTCTTCTTGCACACTATGTTGTAGTTGTTGGTCTGAAGCCAGAACGCGTACACGTTTCCCGTTGACGTGTCCAGGGATATCGTCGGATACCAGTGCCTCACATTATCGCCGTCTTCGTCAATAATGATTGCATCCATCCAGTCGCCGGTGGGGTGCCGGCATCTGTACTGGATATGAGGCTTCGCCACCCCGCCATCTTTGGTTTCGTCCCCGTAGACTACGTGTAGGACACCGTTGCCGTCGACTACCGCGCTCGCAGGCGCGGTAGTCATGTACCCCGTCTCGCCGCCATCGGTGTAAATCTCCTCTATATCGCCCCACGACCCGCTGGTGCATTTTCTCGCAATCACGTTCGTGTCGTAGTTGTACACGGCCAACACGTCGCTGTCAGACCCTGCAGGGAGAATCGACCCCTTCAGGTCTACGTTCTCGGTGGCCGAAGACAGCATGGTCCCGGATTGTGTCCAAGCAGTGATGTCATCTGTAGAATCGCTTTGATATGCCACGAGATTGTACCGCTCGGGGCTTCCTTGTGTCTGCTGACTGGACAGAATCCACAGAAAATCATCCGTGTCCCTGCAAATGTAAGTGTTCTTGCCGCCCAAGTCTATCGTTGAAACCGATAGTGTCTCCTCGCCGTCCCATGCGATGGTTTGAGTGCTCGGGCTTACCTCCCCTCTCTGGATATACACGTACTCGGACGCCGTCGACGTATCCCCGACGACGTAGACCAGTTGATCGCCAGAGTCGTACCACAAAGAGGTATCCATCACGCCGGCGGTGGAGAACGCCTGTTCGCCGTCGCTCCATGTTGTCCCTCCGTCAGAGCTGTTGCTGTAAACGGTATCGGTGCCGTCGTAGTAGAAGCTCCAGAAGTTCGTGCCATCGTAGAACATCTTCCTCTGGTACGACATCGCGGTGGCCCCAGACGAAGAGCCGTCGTCGGCCACCACCCAATGTTTCACTCTCAGGGTGGTGGCGCCGGTGGATGCGATATCCTCGTTGCCCTTCCAGTCGGTCGAAATGATGAGGAAATCGATCGGGCCAGTCGATGCGCCGATACTCGATGAAGTCACTCCGATCTCCATCCTCGAGATGTCGATCACGGCGTCCACGGGTGCTCCCAGCCCGACCCAATCATTGGAGTGATACATCATGATCGCGGTCGACTTGATTTCACAACAGAAACCTGTGATCTCTATCATGTAGTCCGCGCCAATCGGAGTGTCGCCGCTCGTGATGACCTTCCCCGTCGATGTGGATTGGTCGCTGTCGATATACACCCTTATGAAATCCTCTGCTGTTCTCCGGGCGGGCACCACCGTTCCGCCACCGGTTCCGGACGGTTTCGAGCCGGTCTTGGGCACAAAGTCTCCTGAGCAGATTTCTCCGCACACACTGATGTAGAAGAATGAATCCACAGTGCTGTTGTGTGCGCCAACTTCGTCTATATCGATGTCTGGATTCGATAGGGGTGCCGAATCGAAGTCCGTGGCGGTCTTTCCAGCCCAATCAGCGAAGGCGCCGTCAATGGATATCGCGTCTGGAGCTGAGCCGACGTAAGCCCTCACACTGTTCCCGACAATGTGAATCCTTGAGAAGGACGATGAGATATCATCTGCCTCAATGCTCGCAGATACGAACTGGCCAGGAGCGAGACCGGAGGAGTCAACGTGGAAGCCGTCCATGTGTTCTTCGCCCGGTTCTATAGATAGCTGCTGTATGCTGTCAGACGAAGAAACCCCCAGCAGCTCGGGGGTCACCGTATTGATCGTGCCTCCGTCTCCTTCGCAACGGAATGTGAGGGTCATCAGCTGGGCGCTCTGATCCATTGCGAGTAAGCCATCAGCTGCCACATCTAGAGATGGTGACACTTCGATTATCAGGAGGCCGCCTTTCAGCACGACTGGATAGCTCGCAGATCCAGTCGATTGTTCGCCGCGTGAGACGAGCACGAATCTGGAGGACTCTCCGACTTCGAAGGGAAGCCCCGTCATGGCCTCGAGTTGATTCTCATCGAGGGCGGAGATCGCTGTAGCTGCATAGGCCCAGCTGCTCCAGTCCAGTTGGTCGTCAAGTGAATCGTATCTCCAAACCGTTGACTGTCTGACCGACCCATTCCAGCCCTGGAGCTCGACCATGAAGTCCGCGCCTATTCCCAGTATCGCATAACCTGTTGACGTGGAATCGTCAGAATCGATGAACAGGAAGAAGCTCTCGACCTCGTCGTCTGCCATTGTAGCCTCTTCGGTTCTCACGTAGATATATAGCTCATTCCTGTACGGGGCTACAGACCATTCGACGATGTTCGTAGAGGGTAAGGATGAGCTCGAAGCGATGCCGAACATAGTCTCGTCCGACCAGTCTCCTCCATCCCCATCGACTTCGTATGGGGGCTTCTCCACAACTCCTGCCATGTATGCGAACGCAGCCAGTATCACGACGAGAGCGATGAGGAGGGCCAGGAAACGCCACTTGAACAGGATCTGATATCGCCCTCTCGGGCCTATCGGCCTTTGAGCGCCCAATCTACCACCGTTCAGAGCGCCCGTGCCGTTCACCAGATCTTTCCCATTGACGGCTCCGTTGACGCGTCCCTGGCCGTTGATTCTTCCGCGCCCATTGACAGCGCCAATGCCGTTGACGAGATGCGTTCCGTTGACACGTCCCCGGCCGTTCGTCCTTCCACGGCCGTTGACGATACCGGTACCGTTCGACAGCCCCCTGGGTTCCTTTCGCGGGGGCACGCGAGAGGGTTTGATGATCCCCTTCTTCCTCTTCGTCACGATTTTGGGCTTGACCACCAGCTTCTCTGGGCTGGGAGCAGCCACTGCCTCTTCATCTCCCTCGAACTCGATCCCACAGTGAGGACATACATCGGCTGTAAGGCTGGCTAACGTGCCGCAAACAGGGCAACTAGCGAGGTCTTCCTCTGCAGCGTCTGCCTCGAGTTCCGGTTCCGGGGGCAACTCCTCCTGTTCCTCTTCGAATTCAGCGCCACAGTGAGGACAAACCGGATCAGTGATGCTCACGACATTGTCACACGACGGACATGTTGCCGCGTCATCTTCCGGGATGATCTGGGCCGACTCTCTCTCAGAAGGCACCTCCTCCAGAACTTCCTGCGGTTCCTCCTCTTCCTCTTCGAATTCGGCTCCGCATTGTCTACACTTGGGGTCAGATAATCGTACTTCAGCTCCGCACACGGGGCATTCGTAGGCTTCCTCCTCGAGGTCTCCGAAGAGCTCGCCATCGACGAAATCCGTCGCCGATTGCCCCTCCTCATGCGCCTCTTCGATATGCCGTTCCATGCATTTCTTGCAGGGCGCGCCTGGCGCTTCAAGCAGCTCCGAGCACCTAGGGCATCTCGCGGATTTGCCGTCCAGTTCGGTTAGCTTATCCAGTTCCTCCGCGATTTTCGTTACTGCTTTGTCGAGGAGCTGTTCACTTGCCTGGGCGGCAATCTTATGAAACTGGACTTCGCAGGCGGGACACGAACCATCTGTGGGTTTGACGGGGCTGCTGCAGAATGGGCACTCAAATTCAGTCCCCTCTGAAAATTCTCGTCCGCATCGAGGGCATGCCCTCTCTGCTCCCGAGACTCTGAATCCGCAGAATGGGCATCCAAATATCGTTGCGATTTCTGGTGTCATGGTTGAGGGGGGGGGAGTCGCCGCTCCGACGACATCGCAGCTAACTAGCGCTGGGTTGTAGCAGTCGGGTGGTCGCCCGGGGGGAGATGGCCCAGGGTGATTGCCTTACTATCTCGGACTTATACACACAGTATCGATGCATCGAGTATTTATATCTCCACTCATCTGACCAGTCTCCGCCACAATCATAGATTCTGAGAGGATGATTCGTCCTTTTCGATGCCAAATGAATCAAGCAAGCGTCGGTCGTTGTCGTTCGTAAGGAAATCAGCGTATCAGGCTTGTCAGGTGGGAACAAGGGCGCGCCCGTAGCCTTTCTGTCACCTAGTCCTGCTATGGTTCCCATTGCTTCGAGGTGCTCGTGACACTCGAACGGCTTCGCCAAAGAATATAATGGAGCTGCCCAATCACCCGTCTCGGGCCCGTAGGGTAGTCTGGATATCCTTTTGGCCTTCGGAGCCGACGACGTGGGTTCAAATCCCACCGGGCCCGCTTTTTCCTTACTGGCCAATCTCATCGTCCGACAAACTCCTCGCCCGTTTCCCCTGAATCATACTTTAGTCAACAACGCCGGCAGAGAGAAGCCCTTAAGCCGTTGAAGGCGATTCCGAATTGGGTGTTCGAATGGGGTTGTTTAGTAAGAAGCAGGAATACGAGAAAGGCGGAGTTGTTCGAGGATCTATCCAGGCTACGAAGGGGTTAATGGAACATTCGACGGGAAGTGCTCGGAGGGCTTCGGGAGACCGCAGCGGGATTGAACTCCAACGGAAGGGTGCTCATGACGTGACGAATGGTCTCAAGAAGATAGTTGGAGTCAAGGTCAAGAAGAAGTAGAACCGCTTGTTACATCATGGATAGGAACGCGGCTAGGAACCCAAAGAGAGATGAAAGGGTTTAGCTCCGATTCCAATCCCGCCTGATTGAATCGCTGAACCGGCTTACTAGCCTGCGATGTACAGTCTCCGAACGTATACGGTGAGAAGAGGCCATAGGGGCGGGAAGAAAGGATGAAAGGGTTTGGTGCATTCTCCCGATTTCCAAAACGCGCTAATTAGATTTCTACCACTAATGTCAGAATCAAGTCCGGTCTACCCAGTTCTCTCGCACGCAATCTCAGTGTGGATGGCCATGAGATCAGTTTTCAGGGTTGGCTAGCCATCGTCCCCTCCGCGTGCTTGACACCGAATCTGATTGACCGATGAAAGACCTCTTCCTACTGTAAGGTTAAACCCATAAGTACAGGGAAGAACCAGATATTTGTGAACGTGAGGCAGTCTATGGTCCAGGGCAAGATATTCCTAGCATTCGTTGTCACCGTTGCAGCGGTGCTCGTCCTTTCAGTGGTTATGCTGAACCACTATTCTCAGGAGACCAGCACGAGCCAAAACAGAGTCTCGATAACTGGGTTGGTGGATCACGAACTGACATTCACCCTGGATGATCTCACGTCCAGGGCAAACACAAGCGTTGTCGCCGAACTCATATGCGTCTCGGGACAATCGTTTGGCACCCACAACTGGACGGGGGTGAAGCTGAAGGACTTGCTCGGAGAGGCATCCATCCAATCGAATGCGGTTAAGGTTGCCTTCTATGCGGCCGACGACTACTCAACCGACCTGACAGTAGGCGATGCGATGCGGGATGATGTGATCGTTGCACTGCTGAAAGATGGCGAGCCTCTGAAAGATGGGACTCAGCTGGTTGTTCCAGGCAAGTGGGGATACAAGTGGATTTCTGGAATAGTAGACATCGAACTCCTGGATTTCGACTTCAAGGGGACCTGGGAGAGCGCGGGCTACTCAGACGATGCCGAGATAGGAACATCACAGTCAAACCACGGATTGTTCAAGCTGCCGTAGATGAGCGGCCCGCGCCCAGATCCAGACCATCATTAATGAGAAGACACCGTGAGAATAGATGAAAAGGGTTTTGTGCCCGACTCCATTAAACCCCTTTATTGAGCATGCGTCTCGTATTACCGGCATGCTGTTCCGGCGATACCCACTGGGCCCGCTTCCCATTCTCGCCCCTGCCTACGGGATGGCAGCCGCGATAATCAGGAATGAGAAGAAATCTTGGAAAGAAAGAAGAGAGGGAGGTCGCCCGCCTCCCTCTCCGTTGTTCTTACGGTTTTCCGCTAGGCGTGGAGCTCTGTGAGGAAATCGCCCCAGCCAGTGTCAGCCGCGAACTGAGTGTCCAGGTAGTCCGCTCCGTACCAACCCCAGTCGTTGTCAGCTGCCCAGTAGAGCGTGATTCCCCCGCAGTCGTCCATCTTTGGTCCACCCGCGAAGTCGACCACATATGCCAGCACATCGGATTGCAGCTGCGTGGTCAACGACCTCAGGGTTGCGTCCGTGATACCACTCTGATCCAACAGATTATATGCGAGGTCGTACAGATCCACGAAATACGGTATCGCCGTCATCGCATGGCTCTTCTGCACCGCATTCTCGTAGTAGCTCTGGTATGTCGGCAACATGTCCATCATTCTCGCCGACCAGTTGTTGAAGTTGCCCATGCGAGCTCCGAACTCAGCGACGTCGATGGAGGCAAGGGTCATCCTTCCTCCGTTGGTCTTCCCGTAATGAATCCCCCACTCCTCGACCATGACGGCTCCGAGCTCTTGCGGCGTCATTGTCGGGTCGTCGACCAGTATCGTGAGGATATCGTCCAGCGGGAGCCCGTCTCCAGGTCCGTACTCCTCAGACGCTACCATGTACTGGACCATGTCGGTCAGGGAGAGGGCGTAGGCGACCTCTGCCATGGCCATGTTGCACGCATCGAACGCCAGTACATCGATCATATCTCCCGCATCTGAGATTGCGCTCTCCAGATCAGTCATGTTTATATTGCTCTCTGATGTGTCATCCGAGCAAATGAACTGCCATCCGAAGCCGTGGTCCCAGAGGCTGAGTCCGAAGTTTGTAGATGGCCAGAGCGTCGTTGCCTGGTCTATCCACCATGTGAGCGTAGCGGGGTCCCCTGTGTCCATCTCTGCATAGGTCGCCACAGTGGTGACAGTGGATCCCGAAACCTTCACGATCTCAATGGTGGATGTGGATTTCATGTCAAGCATGGCCACCAAGTTCACGTCGTCGCTCGCAGGGACAGCCTGCAGGAATGGTAGGGTCGTCGTCTCCCAGTAGGGTTCAAGGCTGTTGTCGGCCGCCACATAGATTGCGAACGTCCAAGATGCCGTTTCCGCTCTACTAGTGGGGGCCATCAGCAAAAGACCAGGCGCCACCAGGATGGTCACTAGGGCCACACACAATATACCTACTCTACTCCTTCTCATACCCAACAATCTCCTGTGGGAACTCGCAAACGTTCAGGCCCCCACGCAGAGGTATATGTGTTCTTCAGTACTTCAAATTCCTTATGAGTGTTAACCCTGTTGTGATGCTTTGGAGATGGCCACTATCATACATTCGAGAATGTTCCGGGATTTCCGAATCATCCGGTCCTTGAACAATTCTGAGGTTCGTCTATCATCGGGGTCGTCTCAGGCGACGCACCTGGATGGCGATAAGATTTGGCTGGTAAGTCAGTTGAGTCCAGGGGAAACCCTGCCGTTTCGGTTGAATGGGTCCTCCCGAGGACACTCATTCATGTTCCTTACTGGGGTATATGATATCTGAGGCAATGCTTTGAGCCATTGGCTGGTCGCACTGGGGACATTGAGCCCTTTGGGCAATTTCGGTGTCAAGTTAATAATGCGACAGGTATTAGCGGATAACGTCGCTAATCCCGGAGTGGGAAATATGAGAATACAATTCGGCCAGTGTGCGAAGGAACAGTATGTCGGAGCATCGCTCAGGCTAGCTCTGGGCTGGACGTTTCTCTGGGCGTTTCTCGACAAGACATTTGGGTTTGGCTACGCGACATCTTCTGGGAGTGCCTGGATAAACGGTGGTTCGCCTACGTCGGGTTTCCTGACCTATGCAACTGCGGGTCCATTCAGCGGCCTCTTCCTGGATATGGCAGGAAATGCCGCCATCGATGTCCTGTTCATGCTCGCTCTGCTGATGCTCGGGATCGCGTTGATCCTTGGCATAGGTATGAAGGTAGCCGCCATATCTGGAAGCGCGTTGATGCTCCTCATGTGGGCTTCAAGACTGCCACCTGAGAACAACCCGATTCTGGATGATCACATCGTGTATCTGATTGCGTTGATCGGCCTCGCCCTTGTCGGAGCAGGACAGTGGATTGGTTTCGGCAAGTGGTGGTCCGAGTTGACGCTGGTGAAGAGGTTTCCGATACTGGAATGACCATCAGCGCCCAACTCTGAGTCGTGGATTGCACCAATGTGGTTACACACATTGGCCTGTAGTGTCCTCCCAGCGATCTCCACGCAGTAACGTTGCGCCAACCTTTTGACTGAGCAACCCAATCACAGCTCGATGCACGGACTGCGATTCCCGTCGAGTGAGTTCACAAGACGCGCGAGATTGAGATGTTGAAGCTGATGGAGTAATTCGTCTGGCCGGGCAGAGAGACGGCTCTTTATAGTCCCACGGGGTTTGCCGCGAGTCCCGGTGGAGCCCCTGATCCCTAGTTCGCTGATTGGCATCCTTGTAGCCTCCTCCCGCTTCATCGGTGTACATTTTCGTGGTTTCCGTCAGGGAAGAGTCAGTGAAGTAATAAATAGAGGTCGAGTGGTACCAATGCGGCCGCTGAGAATAGCCGGCAGCGGTGGGGGGATCAGATCGTGAAGGGAAAGTACAAGCAGCATCTCCTGATGTTCTGCTCAATAGCGGCGGTTGCCGCGCTCGCAACTCAGCCTGTAATCGCCGGCAGTGAGATGGATTCGGAGGATATTGACGACCAGCTGACACCGAATTGGAGAGTCCTGGTTTATCTGGATGGCGACAATAACCTCGATACGGTCCTCGGTGGGAACGAGGTCGGAGTCGTCGAGACGGATCTTCTGGAGCTGGAGGCTGTCGGGTCGACCGAGAACGTCGACGTCTTCGCCTTGGTAGACTGGTTCGAAGACCCGGCCGTACTCTACAGGATCCTTCCTGGAGATCGCCAGGCGATGACAGGATACCCCTTCCACGACGAGGAGGTCAACATGGGCGACCCGCTCATTCTGACGAGCTTCGTATCACATGCCTTCGAGGCGTCGCCGACAGCACAATACACTATCATAGTCTTCTGGGACCACGGTACACCGTACTACATCGCTTGGGATGACCACCCAACAGATGAGGAAGGAGCCGAGCCGGACGTCCTGACTCATAAAGAGGTCATCGAAGCTCTGGATGGCTATCCCATCGATATACTCGGTGCCGACGAATGTCTTGTCGGCCAGACCGAAGTGGCCTACCAGTACAGCGCCCTCGCGGACATCGGCTACCTTGTCGCGAGCGAGTGCTACACCGGCTGGAGAGGTATTGCATACGACAGGATTCTGGAGGAGATCGAACTCGACAGGGATATCACACCTGAGGAGCTGTCGATCGCGATGACCGAGCATTTCACCGAGATGATGCTCGACACTCCGTACAAGGCAGAGATGGTGAATTCGAAGGCGGCCGTTGACCTCGAAGAAATGGACGCCCTCGCAGGATCCATAATCAACATGACGAACCTCATGAACAAGGACATGGAGAGCTATCGTACCGCGATCAAGTCCGCCCAAGCATCTGCACAGATACTCTACGGCACCAATGCGGTCTCACGGGTCGACCTTGGCATGTTCATCGAAGCCATCGCGCAAAACGTAGGCGACGGGGCGGTGAAGGTTGCCTGCGAAGCCGTCCTGGACGCTTACAGCACCGCCATTATAGGACTTGGAACCTCGAAGATCACGGAGGGTTTGCACACGGGCCTCGGCATATACCTGCCGCTCACGCCGAGTCACTCCCTTGAGGAACTCATGCTCAACGGATCCGAAGCGGAGTACCGGACATATGCCTTCGCAGAGCTGGGTTGGATGGACTTCATAGAGGCCTACTGGGCCGCGAACGGCGGATTGGAGACTGGACACTCATAGTCCTGCTCCGCAGCCACATCCTATAGGCCAGCTCTCTGATATGCGCCCCGTAGGAGCGGTCGAAACAGTCTTCCTGATCCTCCTCGATTTCCAAGGTAAGGTGATGGCGTGAAGTGTCCTTCGTGCGGGGGCAGGATGGCGCGTGGTTTCGTCACAGCTACATCGGTGAAGCGTAGCGACTCGACGCGTCTGGAATGGTTCGATACGAGGCCCCGAATGGCTTCTGTAGGCGGCATACCACTTACAGGATACGGGAGCCCAGGAGGTTCAGAGGGCCATCGTTGCGTCGACTGCGGTGCCATCGTTCTCCGTTGAAAGAGGGTCAGAGCCTTCTTCGGCTCCCAGGCCAAACCCCTTGTCGATAGTAGCGGCCTCTTCCCCTTTTCAGTTCCACATCGCTTGACGGCCGTTGGCGTATGAAGGTTTATATCTGAACAGCGGATGCGAAGACCGATTGGGGCATATCGATCGCCCCGAGGAGGAGGCCATCGTGTCGAAGGTGATGATTAGCACGAAACAGTTGTCCAAGAGCTACGGCAAGAGCGGGCGGGTGATAGCGTTGGACAGGCTCAATCTCGACGTTTACGAAGGCGAGACCTTCGGGTTGCTGGGGCCGAATGGCGCCGGCAAGACTACGACGGTTCGCCTCCTGAACTGCATCGTCAAGCCTACCGGGGGAAGCGCCACCGTCGGAGGCTATGACCTAATCGAGGACAGCATCGAAATCAAGAGGATTACGGGTCTCTTGGCAGAATCGCCAGGATTGTATGAGAAGCTCAGCGCCCGGGAGTTCCTGGAGTTCATGGGGGCGCTTTATGACGTCCCATCAGATATGCTGTCCGATAGGGCAGATAAGCTACTCAGGCTGTTCGGCCTTCATAGTCGGAGGAACCATCTTCTGGAGGGTTACAGCCGAGGAATGAAGCAGAAAGTGTTGATTGCAGCCGCGCTTATCCATGACCCCCCTCTGCTGTTCTTCGACGAGCCTACATCTACCCTCGACCCGAGCGCGGCTCTGATGGTGAAGGATATGATGAAAGGCCTCGCAGAGAATGCGGGCAAAACGATCGTCGTGTGCAGTCATATACTCCCAATAGTGGAGGAGTTGTGTGATCGCATCGGCATAATCAACCGAGGGAAACTCGTCGCGATCGGCACCCTAGACGAACTTCTGGAGAGGACTGGTAAGGACACCCTGGAGAAAGCCTACATAGACATAACCGGCGCCGTCCAGCAGAAGGAACTCCTGTCGTGGAGGGAATTGAGAAGTGCGAAGACGTAAATGGCTCGTATTGGCGAAGAATGCGTACCTCATTCGCACAAGTAGCTTCGGGAGCTTAAGATACGCCGTACCGTTCCTCATAGGCGTGCCAGTTATGGTCGCGATGTTCGTCGTCGTCCCATGGGCCGCCGGCTTCTTCATGGATGAGTTGGAGCTCTTCTTCCTTTCATCCGCTGCGGTGACATTCATCCAAATCATCCTGTTCACCATGTTCATCCTGTTCTTCACCTTCCCCATATCGTTCTCCCTCAACTCAGGTCAGGAGGAACATTACGAAATACTCCTTTCCGCTCCATTGGAACCGAAGGACGTGATATTGGGCAAGTTCGTGGGTGACATGCCGTTCTACTCCGTTGGCGTGATTGCCGCTTCTTCGTTCTTCGTTGCCCTGATGATCCCGCTCGGATTGGGCGCGGTGCAGGCTTTCATGGTAATAGGGATATTCCTGCTGACGTTCTTCTCGGCGCTCTGGATCGGAGTTGTGATTGCGGCGATGATTCGGAGCAAGATAGGCAGCTCAGCGCGTGGGAAGGACGTCGGTAAAGCTATCTCAATGACAGTCGCGCTCCCGATGGTCGGATTGATGTACGCGATAATGAGTGGAAAGGTCTACAACGCGCTTTTGGCTTCCGGCTCAAGGGGGCCGCTCGCATTCGCACTCGATCTCCTTCCTAGTTCGTGGGGAGCGGATGTGGTTATCAGCTTCGCATTGAACCCAGGCGGCGTCTCGAACATGTCATTGGAGGAACCACTCAGGTTTGCCGCGATGATTGTTTTCTTCGTGGGCGTGCTGTGGGCCGGCACGAAGCTGGCAAACCGGGCCTACAGTCTCGAGTCCCAGAGCTTTTCCTCCAACCTTGCCAGGCCCGAGGGACAGTTCTACAGGGCAGTCCGGGCGGTCAGCGGCGGCGGCTCGTTCGGCTCGCTGGTCGTCTCGGTCTTCAAGGACTACGGCAGGCGTCTGGAGAACATCTCCAAGGCTGTTTATGTCGTCGGCCTGGTGGCGCTCGTGACAATCTTCTTCGGCGGAACGGAGGACATGTACGGCGGCCTGGTCATGCTGTTATTCCTCCTTCCGTTCCTAGCAGGGTTTATTGTCGGCGAGGTCACGGTCCGCGGCAAGGACAACCTGTTCATCTACCGGAAAGCCCCTAGAGGAGAGACCCGTCTGGTGAGGGCGCGTATCATGCAGAGCGCTATCGTCATAGTCCCGTTGGCGGTCGTCTCGACGGCGATATCGCTCACATCCGTGGCTGGCCTGGACACGGCTTACGCCGTGATCATGGTCACCTACGTGATTGCGTTGTCTCTCTCCCTGGTCGTGTTTTCGCTGGGCCTGTTCCTGATGTTTCCAGTATTCTCGGAGAAGCCAGCTGATATGATGGGCAATATCATGGTGTTGTCGGTCTTCATTATGGGCTGCTTCTTTGCCACCCTCTTCTTGTCGCTGTTCGGGGAGGTTGCGGGTTGGTTGCTCATTCTACTGCTTACGTCTGTTGCTGGGGCGGTAACCCTGGCATTGGGAGTCAGAAATCTGATCACGATGGAATGAAATCGTCCAACAGGCGAAGCCATTGCTGAGGTGCCTACAGAACCTCATCGATTGGGTCACACCGTCGGCAAGCGACTGAACCGCATCGATGTTCAAGTGGTACAGAGGCAACGAGGCCGTGACCTCCCGTTCAGTGTAGCCATCATGTTTCAAGAAAGGAAAATCGCGAAGCGACCCAGGGGGCGCTCCCCCCAGGGTCGACGAAATGGTTTCTTTCAGGAACGTCTCCGAGGATGCTCAGTCCGCCCGGTCCTTGTCGACGATCTTGATGCATTCCTCGACGATGTCGAAGCCAACGTCGAGCTGCTCCTCCGGTATGTTCAGAGGCGGGATGTACCTGACCACTGACTTGCCGCACGGAAGCAACATGACGCCCTTCTTGAACGCCAGCTCCGTGATCCTGTCCCTGCTTTTCGCCGCGTGCTTCTTCGTATTTCGGTCCTGCACGAACTCGTGGGCAAGCATCATGCCTACTCCTCTCGTGTCGCCGATGACCTCGTACTGGTCCTGCATCTCCTGAAGCCTCTTCTTAGTCTTTGCGCCCAGCGTGGCCGCACGCTCGATCAGCTTCTCCTCCTCTAGGACGTCGAGCGTGGCGAGGGAAGCCGCATGCGACAGCGACGCACCGCCGAAGGTGTTCGAGTGCCTGCCGTACCTGTCGAACGCCAGCTTGGCGTCTACGATGGTCGCTCCCAGTGGCAGGCCGCCCCCGAGCGACTTCGCGCTGCAGATGATGTCAGGTACGACATCGAAGTGCTCGAACGCCCACATCTTGCCGGTCCGTCCCATGCCGGACTGGACTTCGTCGTCTAAGAACAGGCACTTGTGCTTCCTTGTCAGCTCGAAGACTCCCTGGACGAACTCCTTCGGAGGGACGACATATCCGCCCTCTCCCTGGACGACCTCCATGCTGATCGCCGCGACCTCGCTCGGCGGTATCTGATTCTCGAAGTAGATGTCCTCGATCGCACTGACGCAGTGCATGTTGCAGCTCGGGTACTCGAGGTTGTACATGCACCTGTAGCAGTATGCGTATGGCACGTGGTACACACCCGGCATCAGGGTGGCTGTGTAGCCCTCCCTCTGGACCCACTTGCTGGCGGTGCACGACATCGATCCAGTGGTCCTTCCGTGGAACGCTCCCAGGAAGTCGACGATCACCTGCCTCTTCATCGCCGACTTGGCTATCTTGATGGCGGACTCGAAGGACTCCGAGCCCGTGTTCGAGAAGAAGACCATCTTCTTGTTGTCGCCAGGGACGGATTTCGCGAGCCTCTCAGCGACCTCGTTCTGCAGTTTGCAGTAGAAGTCCGTACCGGCAACGTGCGTGTACTTGTCGACTTGGTCCTTGACGGCGGCTACGACCTTCGGGTGTCTCGCCCCGATGTTCAGGACGCCCACGCCCGCGTAGAAGTCGATGTACTCGTTGCCATCGACATCCTCGATGACCGCCCCTTCGGCCTTCTTGAAAACAAGCGGCCAAGACTTCGTAGCCTTCACAAGCCATTCCTCGTCCTTGGCGACGGCCTTCTTCGCCTCCGGGCCAGGAGGCTCTACCCTGATGTTCGGTACTTTAGTCATGATAAACATCTCCTTAGTTAGACGGTAAGCACATGCTTAATAAATCGGTTATGGTTTTACACGCATTATTCGGGTGAAAACCTGCCGAATCCGAACATCTGGATACGATAACCGTACGGATTTCGCGCGGTCTCGGGCTGTCGACGCGACACTTCGGCATCGCCCGAGGTCCGTCGGCACGGTCGGACGGCCGCCTGGACCCAAAACGTATATAAAGGAGCCATATTTTAGGGGATACCTCCAGAGTGAGGTCGCTGTCGTGAAATATACTCGGTTTGAGAAGGCAAGGATTATCGGTGCTAGGGCGCTGCAAATCAGCATGGGTTCGCCGGTGCTGGTGGACATTGCGGACAGCATAACCGACCCGATCGATATCGCTATCTTGGAGTTCGACAGTGGCGTAATACCGATGACTGTCAAGAGAAGTAGCTGAGGGTTTGAAATGGAGGAACAAGCCGTTACCGAGACAGAGGAGACTGGGGGACCGGATTCCCGCCTTCTCATACCAGAGGACGTCTACCTGACATCCGGCGTGCACATTGGGACTCAGCAGAAGAGCGCCGACATGAAGGATTTCATATTCAAGGTACGATCGGACGGATTGTACGTGCTCGACGTCAAGAAGACGGACGATAGGATTCGGGTCGCTGCGAAGTTCCTGGCGCGGTACACACCCAACATGGTGCTCGTCGTTTCGGCGAGACAGTACGGGCAGAAGCCAGCGAAGATATTCGCCAAGGTCACCGGTGCTGGCATCGTCGCGGGAAGGTTCGTTCCCGGCTCGCTAACGAACCCTGTTCTCCCATCTTTCGTAGAACCCGAGGTAGTCCTGGTCACCGATCCTGCGGCTGACGACCAGGCATTGTCCGAGGCGTTGAGCGTTGGCATCCCGATAGTGGCAGTATGCGACGCCAACAACGAGACGAGGAACGTCGATCTCGTGGTACCCTCGAACAACAAGGGCAGGCGCGCTCTGGCGACCGTCTACTGGTTGCTTGCGAGGGAGGTCCTCAAAGCGAGGGGAGCAGTCCCGACCGATGAGGACTTCAAGATGACTGTGGATGACTTCGAGGCTTCCCTGTAGTCGTGTGCCTCTTGCGGCGTCCTTGTGGGGAAATCTAATATTGTCTGCCAGCCATTGCTATGCACTCAGGGAGGAAGCTCTGACATGAGGCGTCCAGCGGTTGCGGGGCAGTTCTACGCGGGTGACAGACCAGGTCTCATGCGCGAGGTCGAGGAGTGCTTCAAGAGCCCGCTCGGGCCACAGAAAGTGCCATCGCCGGGCAGGGGCCCTCGCAGGATACTCGGCGGGGTCGCGCCACACGCGGGTTTCATGTTCTCAGGGGGAGTGGCATCGCATCTCTACGCCGAGGTTGCATCCGATGGAGTCCCCAAGATATTCGTAATCCTGGGTCCGAACCACACAGGACGAGGTTCGAGCATCGCGCTTTCCATGGAGGATTTCGAGACCCCTCTCGGGGTGGCCAAGGTCGACCAGGAGCTGGCGGAGGCCCTCAGGACGGACCTCGTGGATGTCGACAACCAGGCACATCACTCCGAGCACTCGATCGAGGTGCAGCTCCCGTTCATACAGTATCTGTCGCAAGACTTCACGTTCGTGCCCATCTGCATGGCATTCCAGGACTACGACGCCGCGGTATCGGTCGGCGAGACGATCCGGGATGCGATCAAGGACAGGGATGCGGTCGTTATCGCATCCACGGATTTCTCGCACTACGTGAGCGCCGCGACCGCGAAGGCGAAGGACGCGGTGGCGTTGAAGGCCGTAGAAGAAATGGACCCCAAGGGATTGTACAGGGCCGTGATGGATGAGAACATATCCATGTGCGGTTACGGTCCCGTGATGGCGATGCTGACCGCCTGCCGCGGTGGAAAAGCCAGGATTCTGAAGTATGCGACATCGGGCGATGTCAGGCCGATGAAGGATGTGGTTGGGTACGCCTCTGTGGTCGTTGAGAAATGATGGCGCCCTGATTACATCAGGGGTACTGCTGATCCTATTCGTGGCGAGCGCCATATGGGTCGCGCTCAGCGTCACCGCCCCGTTGCTGGCCCCATCCGACACGCTTCTGGACCTCACGGGAACGGTCGGGATGCGGGAGAACGATGCTCAGTTCGAACCACTGAGCATCGTACCTCGGACCATCTACATCATAGGCGATCTCGAGTGCCATCAGATAGCCGAGCGGAGCTTCTTCCTGAACGGCAACCAGATGCCATTCTGCTCAAGGGACCTTGGCCTCTTCATCGGGCTCGTGGCCGGCTTCGGCATAGCGACTTTCATAAGTATCCAAATCAACCCTGCACTTCTCGTACTCGGGCTCTTGCCTCTGGGGTTGGATGGAGGGGTTCAGCTGGTGACGGAGTACGAGTCCACCAACTCACTCAGAGTGGCGACAGGGGTCCTCGCAGGCGCGGCTCTCGCGTTGCTGCTCGCCATGTTCATAATCGCTTTCAAGGAGACACCCGCCACGAAGACTCCTTCCAGCGAGCTGGAGGAGGCGTCCATCCTCCTTCGCGAGTCTGCGGATGAGCAGACGGATTGAAAGCGTTGCCTGGCCACATCTGACGATAAGCATTTTATAACGTCTGGGTCCTTTCGTCCCTGTGGAGTTCGGGGAGCCAGCCCCGGCGTTACCTGAGAAGGGAAGGTGTCATATGTCAGAAACACAAGCTCAGCAGCCTAGGAATTGCGTATCCTGTGGGAGGTCGATTTCGTGGGACGCCAATGTGTGCCCGTATTGCGGGCATGATTTCAGAGCCACCATGGCGGGACCACAAGTTGAGAAGAAGGAGTCGGCGATGCCGCTTGTCGGCGGCATCTTGGTCATCCTCGTCAGTATCGGATATCTCGTCGTCGGTGCTGTTTTCGTCGCGGGCGGCAGCGTGTGGTCGACGATCGACATGGACTGGGGAGGAACAGGCCTCGCTGTATGCGGGGCGATCATACTCATACTGGGCGTGGTTTCGCTCTTGGGCGGCGTGTTCGCCATCCAACGGAAGAACTTCATACTGGCCCTCATTGGCGCCATCTTCGTGCTGCCATCAATCCTGGGGATTATAGGCCTCATACTGATCGCGGTGTCGAGGAGTGAGTTCAAGAACTAGGCAGCTGCCCCGCGACGGGCAGCGGTCAAACTCCTTTCTCTCCTTTTCCTAGATCCTCTTCATCATGCCAAGCTCGGGCTCGTACACGTCGCCCTTGTCCAGCAGTTTCGATATGATCTCCTCGAGGCGCACCTTGTCAATCTTCTTCGCCTTCGCAGCCTCGATGATCTTCTCCCACTGAGCGCCCTTCGACCCCTTGTCGAGCGCGTCGATCATGTCGAGGACGGCCGCCTCCTCGTCCACTGCAACCTCGAGTTCCTGCAGCTCCTCCGCAGCGTCGCCCCCCGTCCTACCCTTCTCCTTGGAGGATGGTTCAGCGGTAGTCGGCCGCTTGGGACGCTTGTCAGGAGGAGCCTTCCTGCCCTCCGGCAGGATCGTCCTCAGGGCGTCCTTAACGGATTCCCTGAAGCGGTCCAGGTCGACCTCCTTGTAGTACTCCAGCGCGAGCACGACCCCTTCCGCGAGGTTCTCGGGATAGCCCAGACGAATGAGCTCGCCCGCGCTCGGCTGGCCCATCTTGAGCGCTTCGGAGACGGCGTCCATCCTGGTGAGCGTGCTCTTCGCGGTTTCGAGCACCCAGTAGTCCCGGGCCTCCCCTGTTACCTCCCTTATCCGCTCGGGCCGTATGCTCAGGTATGTCACGCCCTCCTCAGGCGAGTACGCGCGGCTCTTGCCGACGACCGCGGCGAACGCGGGAGGCGATATCTTGGACAGAGAGGCCGCCGCCTCGGGCTGATACTCCCCTGCGGAGAGGTAGAAGGTCCCGGTGGGGTCCTCCATCTTCGCGCGATAGCGCGGTTTGTCCTCCTCGCCGACCTCCTCGACCTCGGTCACGACGCCGACGGCGAGCATGCGATTGATCTTGGCACCGAGAGGGGTGACGAGGTACGACACAGGCTTGTCCCCCTCCCCCGTGTGCTCCATCGCGGACGAAGCGTACTCCTCCGCGAACACGCGCCATGATACCTCGCGCATGTTCATCTGCTCTCCTCCAGCTCCACAAGAAGTTTCTCGATATCCTGCTTCGTCTTGGGCGTTTTGAGCTCTGCCTCCTTCGTGATCATCGACAAGCCGTAAGTGTCGGCCGTCACGTTGCCGCTCGCGTCGATAGTCCTGAACAGCAACGCGTCGTCCATCGAGTCCTTGATGCCCTCGGAGTTCATCGCCTGCCTGGCCCTTTCCATGCACTCCTCGAGCGAGAAGCCCATGAGCTTCTCGGTGAGTTCCCTCCCGAATATGGCGCTGACCGAGCCCGTGCCGTCGTCTATGACCGCCTTGATCCTCAGGTCCGGGTAGCCTTCCACCTGTCCGTGTATCTTGCACGTGCCCTTCTGGAGGGCGCGCTTGCACTCGGGACAGCGCATGATGAGCCCAGAGCCGTCCCTGACCTCGATCACGGTCCCTCTGACGGACACGCCCGCGGCTCCTCCTCTGCCCGCGACATCGGATAGCGGGGTTACGCTGGTCTTGCTCAGCTCCTCCACGGTCGGAAACTTCTCCTTAACGCGCTGCACGTCCGCCCTCTCGTCGAAATTGAGCTGCGGGATGCCGCGCCAACTCTTGACCGTTCCCCTGGATATCTTGAGCAGCTCGCCCTCCTTGAGCTTGAAATCCGTCCACGCCGTGTACTGTATCTTACCAGACTCGTCAGCGAGCGTGCCGGAGTATATCGTCTTGCTTTCTCCCTGGACCGTCACGTCGCGCGTCTCGACCGATAGGATGCGGGCCTTCACCTCGACGAACCCCATGCTGTCCCTTATCTGGCCTATGGTCACGATCTTGGGCGGTCCCTGTGCGACATCCGAGGCCTCTATTGTCGCAGGGTCCTCCTTGCGTACGGTGACCCTGTTTCCCAGATGCACCTCCACCCTTCCCTTGTACTCCTTTGTGTAGGCCCCCTTGACGGAGATCACGTCTCCTTTGTCGAGCTCGAGCCCCTCCGGCTCCCACACGGTGTACGGCAGGGTGGCCGATTCGTCTCCGAACAGGCCGTAGACGATCTTCTTCTTCTCTCCCCTGGCGTCGATTATCTTGTCGTTGGCGGTCAGGACCCTCGCGACAAAGTCCACGTTGGGCTCGTTGGGCCTAAGCTCGCCCAGCTTCCTCTGGAAGCCGGCAGAGAAGCCGCTGGTGTCGCCTCCGTGCTTCTTGACGATGGTCTTCTTGGCCACGGGTATGCTGAGCTTGTACTTCTCGATGTAACTGCGCAGCTCCGCCTCTATCTCTTCTTCTGACAACTTATCCCCGAGCGCCCTTGCGATTTCCTGAACATGGGGCGCTAGCTTGTTCTCTTCCATGATAAACCCCCCCTATCATTCTAGCAGCCGTTGGTCATCTCTGCTGCCGATAATCAGAAATGCCCGAGCATATAAATCGATTTGCTACGGGCAGGCGAAACTAATCCTCAAGTCCTCCTACGCCGGCTCGGGCCACATACTCCCTCACGCTCTCCACGTCCCATATGATCAGATATACCCTCTCCTTCCGCTCAAGGCTCGTCACCGGCCTGAAGATCTCCTCCAGCCTGTCCATCGCGTGGCCGTGCACTTGCTCCGGAACCTCCCAGTGGTATGAGTAGGTCCTGGTCCTGTAGCGCTCAATGACGTCAGCTTTGAGGACCGTCTCCCTACTGTTCGCGATGTCGACGACCTTGACAGGCTTGATGGCCCTGGCGAGGTCACTCTCCCTGAGTCCCGGATGATTGACCTCGTGGCCTAGCTCCGCACAGGCCTCCTCGTATGTCCTCCGGATCTCCTCGACTTCACACCCTTCTCTCTCGGTCACGACTGACGCGTACCGCTCCGATGTGACCCTGCCGACCTCCGAGAGCACCTTCAGCCAATCGCTTATCAGGTGGGTCAGGTGGACGCTGATCGAGCATGGGAAGCTCCTGTCTGCAAAAGGCAGCGCAGTGGCGTCCGCGAGCAGCAGCTGGTCGAGTCCCTTTCCTCCGGCCTTCTCCAGCATCATGACCGAGACGTCGATACCGACCACGTCGAGCCCGCACGCCCGCATAGGGGCTGCCAGGCGTCCTGTACCGACTCCGATGTCCAGGATTCGCCCGTTCATGGGAAGATTTCGCTCGATTGCCGCGACTATGCGCTCTATCACCCCAGGGGCGTAAGTCCTCGTCTCATCGTAACGGTCGGCGATCCTGTCGAATGAAGCTCTCACAACACGCACCTTCCCGGTCCGGCTCCGGGATGGTCGGCGTCCGGTAATCTTGGTTCCGGTCGGCGCGCTCCTCACGCGTGGACGAGGGTTCGCCGCTGTCTTCCGTTTCGAAAATCCATCGATAGACCAGCGATGACACGGCAAATAATATCACGCCGCCTGAGACGACTTCGAATGTTTCTCAGGCGTTGGAGTACGGCTTTCGTCGTAATGAGGGCAACGATAGATAAATAACATCACATCGCCTTAACTGGAGGGTCGCGGGGGAGTTTTCAATGACCACGGAATTCGAGCTTACCGTCGATGGATCGAGCGAGAACCTGCTGGACGCATTCAACATGTTGGCCGAGCACCAGGTCAACCTTGACACCATTGCGACCGCGAAGGTGGATGACAAGTATGTCATGAAGTTCCTGACAGGGTGCGAGGAGGAGTGTCGCCGGACGTTCATGAAGTCCGACCTTCACTTCAGCGAGAGGAAGGTCATCGTGATCGAGATGTACAACAAGCCCGGCCAGTGGATGAAGGCTGCGCGCGCGCTGGTTAGCGCCGGCGTGGGCATCGAGACCAGCTACCTAAGCGGCCAGACGTCCGACAAGCTGAGGTTCGTGTTCGGCGTGGACGACTACGACAAGGCTAAGCACGTGATAGGCCAGATCGCGGAGTACTCTGTGGACTGACCTTGTCGTGCAGGGCCCAGATATCATCATCGGGGAGAGCAACATGTGCGAATCAGCGGTGTATATGATACGAGGCGAGGTGAGGTTGCTCGTGATGCAGGAGGCCGCGAAGGTCGTGATCACGGACGAGGGCGCGGTCGTCGTCGACGCCCTCGGAGAGAGGAAGATAGTCGAGGATGCGGACCTGCTCGAGGCCAATCTTATCAAGCACGAGATACTTCTCAAACCGAGATCGAGCTGAGGCGCTTGGGCTACAAGGTGGCGGTCGCAGGCAAGGGCGGCGTGGGCAAGACGACGGTCGTGGGCTCCCTGGCCCGCATCTGGGCGATGGACGGCATGAAGGTGCTGGCGATAGACGCCGACCCTGCGTCGCACCTGCATTCCATACTGGAGATACCTGCGGGGAGCGTCCCTCGCCCTATCTCAGAGGAGCTGGAGCTGATCGAGGAGCGTACGGGCGCCAGGCCAGGGGCGGCCTCGGGCCCGTTCTACAAGCTGAACCCGCGAGTGGACGACATACCTGACCGGTATTCCGCGGTCGGAGCGGAGGGCGTCCGTCTCGTGGTACTGGGAACGATAAGGGCTGCGGGCTCGGGGTGCTTCTGCCCGGAGAACTCCGTCCTAAGGAGCCTCATCGACCATGTGATGCTCGAAAGGGAAGACGCCGTGCTGGTCGACATGGAGGCGGGGCTGGAGCAGTTCGGCAGGGCCACCTGCAGAGGCGTGGACCTGCTCATGGTGGTCGTCGAGCCTGGGGCGCGGTCGGTGGACACGGCCAGCAGGATCGTCGCCCTCGCGGGCGAGATGGGCGTCGGCAGGACTGCGATAGTCGCCAACGGCGTCCGGGACGAGAAGGACGAGGATGCGGTCCGTCGACTGTTGTCGTCTCACTCGCTCGAGCTGACATACGCTCTGCCGTACTCAGAGGCGGTCGCCGACGCGGACCGCGAGGGCCGGTCCCTTTTCGAGGGGGACGCCTCCGACGTGTGGGTCCAGGCCGTCAGACAGCTTTCGAAGGAAATTCTGAAAACCATCGCCGAATAGCTGGATGCGGCGCGCGCTGGACCGGACACGACGTTTCTACGACATAGGCCGACATCGCTCCCACGACAATGTATTTGTAGGAAAATCTGCATTCGTCAAATGCCGAGCGCTGTGCTACTGTTCGAGACTAGCCAGGAGTAAGCCTCGTGGGGGCCGCGGTTGACCATTCGGCTCGGAGCGTTTCGCGCGCAAGGGCATCTTGTCATTCGACATGGAGTCGGAGCGTATGTTCTGCTCGCGCCAGCGTGCCAGCCTTAGCCCATCCTTCGCCTATCGTTCGAAGGAGCGCCGTATCGCCCCCATCGTGCCTACCGGGACGGATGACCGTCCAAGGCTGTCCTCGGACGTGCACGACTGATGCAGGAGAGCTGTGTAGATGACGGAGACCAAGGAGAAGGATCAGGCCAAGGCGTCTGATGCGTCGAAGGCTGAGAAGAAGGACCGTGTCTCTGGTCTGTGGGACAGCAGCTGCTCCGAGATGTTCACGAGCCTCAGAGATGCTGGCATGTGCTCCATTCACGACCGGATGGACAACCAAGGCGCCCAATGCCGGTTCGGTCTGCTCGGTCTGTGTTGCAGGATATGCCTCCAGGGCCCCTGCAGGATAAACCCGATGGGCAAGGAGCCCACGTCTGGCATATGCGGCGCCCGCGACTACACCATCGTCGCCAGGAACATAGACCGCATGATCGCCGCTGGGACAGCGGCACATTCGTACCATGGCAAGGAGATAGCCGAAGTCCTGCTGATGGTTGCTGAGGGCAGAGCCCCGGACTACAAGGTCACCGATGAGGTGAAGCTGGCTGCAGTGGCCAAGAAGCTAGGGATCGATTCTTCTGGAAAAGACCCGATGGCCCTCGCGAAGGCGGTGGCCCTGGCCGCTCTGGACGATTACTCGAGGTACACACACGACCCCCTCTCGTTCCTGAAGTCCACTGTCACGAAGAAGCGCATGCACCTCTGGGACACCCATTCGGTCATGCCCAGCAACATAGAGGCCTGCGTCACCGACATAATGCACAGGACCTCGATGGGTGTGGACGCAGACCCGGTACCTCTTCTTTTCGCTGGCATCAGATGCGCCCTGGCCGACTACACCGGCGCCCAGATATCGTCCGACCTCAGCGACGTGCTCTTCGGCACGCCCAAGGTGGTCATGAGCGAGGCAAACCTCGGCGTCCTGGACGACAAGAGCGTGAACGTGGCCGTGCACGGGCACAACCCGATCCTGAGTGAGATCCTCGTCGAGGTCGCCCGCGAGATGAAGGGAGACGCCGAGAAGGAGGGTGCTGAACGGTTCAACATCGTGGGCGTCTGCTGCACAGGGAACGAGATACTCATGCGCAAGGGCATACCAATCGCGTCCAACGTGATGGCTCAGGAGCTGGTGCTCCTCAGCGGGCTCCTGGATGCGATCATACTCGATTATCAATGCTTCATGCCGTCGCTGTCGACGCTCGCCAAATGCACGCACACGCGTCTGATCAGTACTGAGGAGGCTGCGCGGCTCGTGGGGGACACGCACATAGAGGTCACGCCCGAGCGCGCGCGGACGGCTGCGAAGGAGATACTGCAGCTCGCGCTCGAGGCATACAAGCGGCGCGGCACGAAGAGGATGCTTCCGACAGTGAAGCCTGCCAAGGTCATCGCAGGTTTCAGCGTGGAGCAGATGCGCGACCTCTTCTCCAAGATGAATCCGGACGACCCGTTCCAGTACCTGGCCAGTAACATCATGAAAGGGAGGATACGCGGGCTGGCGCTGTTCGCCGGATGCAAGAATACCAGGACGCAGTCCGACGAGGATGTGCTGACGGTCGTGCGCGAGCTGGCGAAGAGGGACGTGCTGATACTCGCGACGGGCTGCAACGCAATCGAGCTGGCCAAGGCGGGATACATGGATCCCGCGAAGGTAGAGGAGCTCGCGGGGGAGGGCCTGCGTTCGTTCCTGTCGGAGCTGAGTGAGGCGGCCGGCCTCGAAGGGGGCCTGCCGTTCGTATGGCACATCGGATCTTGCGTCGACAACCCGCGTTACTCGAACCTCGCGACCGAGGTGGCCAACCGGCTCGGGGTGGACGTGCATCAGATACCGTTCGTAGCAGCCGCCCCTGAGGCGATGCACGAGAAGGCCGTATCGATAGGCACATGGTGTGTCTCCATGGGCTTCCCGGTCCATGTCGGCACCATCAACTACCTCTACGGCAGCACGCTCGTCACGGAGGTGCTGGAGAACACCGCGAGGGACGTGTACGGCGGCTACTTCATATTCGAGAAGGACCCGGTCGTCGCTGCGAAGCGTCTCTACTCGGCGATAGAGTACAGGCGCTGGAAGCTTGACCTGACGGACCCCGAGATGGAGCGCAGCGCGGAGTACATACCCGAGAAGGGCAGGGTCACGCACGAGCAGCTTTTCAAGATGGCCATCGAGGGCTCCATCATAGCCACAGGGTACGCGGACGTGCTGCTGAGCCGCGCCGTGGCGAAGTACGGTCCTGACCAGAAGATAGAGTTCCCTGAGACGGGCTACCAGCTCCCGAGCCTGTTCGCGTGGCTGGGAAGGGACTGCGACACGCTCGGCGCGCTGCCGAAGCTGTTGGGCGAGGCTCGGGGGAAGATAGTCGAGGAATCGACCTTGGAGGCCGCGATAGCCTCCGGTGAGGCGACGATGATCGCCGCTGAGATAGTCGAGGCGCTGAAGTATATCGAGACACCGACGCCTTACGAGGGCACCTCGTACTGCGGGTTCGTGCCTGACAGGATACTCCGGCAACTGGGCATAGCGTTCGTCGACGACACGATACCCGGCGCGGCGGTGTTCGTCGGCAAGGCGAGCGACCCGAAGAAGTTGGCAGCGATGATACGGGACTGCCAGAACAAGGGCATGCTGATAGTCGCGTCGTACGACATCATCAAGCAGCTCAAGGACGAGAAGATAGCCATGGGCATCGACAGGATGCTTTATCCGGTCGGCGAGTTCACGCAGGTCATACACGGCCTGAACTTCGCCATCCGGGCGGCGCTATCGTTCGGAGGCGTACAGAAGGGCGATCGTGAGGGGCTGTACAACTACCTCTCGAAGCGTCCGAAGGCGTTCGTCCTCCAGCTCGGCCCGCTCGACCACATCAAGGTCGCCGCTGAGTTCGCCGTGATGTTCAACGGCTCGCCGACCATCACCGACCAGGACGTCGAGCCGATACCCGACAAGTACGTCGTCCAGAGGAACCTCGAGGAGATGATTACTACGGCCATCGAGGTCAGAGGTTGCAGGATCAAGCTCGGCGCGATCGACCTGCCTGTGCCTTACGGCCCCGCGTTCGAGGGCGAGACCATACGACGGCCGGACATGCACGTCGAGGCCGGCGGTCCGTCCAAGACACTCGCGTTCGAGCTGCTGAAGATGCGCGACTCCGAGGAGGTCAAGGACGGCGAGGTCACGCTGATAGGCAAGGACGTGGACGAGATGGCCGAGGGGTCCCCGACCCATCTAGGTATACTGGTGCACGTCTACGGCAAGAACATGCAGAAGGACTTCGAGTCCGTCCTCGAGCGTAGGATACACCAGTTCGTCAACTTCGCCGAGGGGGCGTGGCACACGGGCCAGAGGAACCTCCTCTGGGTCCGTCTGAGCAAGTCGTCCGTCAGTACCGGCCTGCGCCTGAAGCACATCGGTGACATCCTGGTCACGAAGCTCAAGGAGGAGTTCGGCGCGATAGTTACCAAGGTCGAGGCCACGATAATCACGGACGAGGCGGAGCTGCGCAAGCACGTCGACGAGGCGACCGAGGCGTATGCCGAGAGGGACGCCCGCATAGCGGACCTGACGGACGAGAGGGTCGACACGTTCTACACGTGCACCCTGTGTCAGAGCTTCGCCCCGGGACACCTGTGCATCGTTACGCCAGAGCGGCTCGGACTGTGCGGTGCGATAAACTGGCTCGATGCCAAGGCGTCGTTCCAGATAGCACCCACTGGGCCGAACAGCCCTGTGCCCAAGAAAGAGGTCATAGACGAGGTCAAGGGGCAGTGGGCGGGCGTGAACGAGGTGGTCACGGAGAAGACCCTCGGCAAGCTCCAGAAGTTCAGCGCGTACACCATGATGGACGACCCGATGACCTCATGCGGATGCTTCGAGTGCATCGTCACGGTCTCGGGGGACCTGCAGGGAGTGGTCGTGGTCAACAGGGAGTTTCCCGGCATGACGCCCATCGGCATGACCTTCTCGACGCTCGCAGGCTCGATCGGGGGCGGCATCCAGACGCCAGGGTTCATAGGTGTTGGGAGGAGATACCTCGTCAGCAGGAAGTTCATCACCGCGGACGGCGGGTTCCTCAGGATCGCATGGATGCCGAAGGACCTCAAGGAGGCCATGAAGGACGAGCTGACGAAGCGCGCAGAGGAGATTGGCGTGCCGGATTTCGTGGACAAGATCGCGGACGAGACGACGGCGCGGACGCCTGAGGAGCTCACGGAGTGGATGGCCAAGGTGGACCATCCGGCGTTGAAGCTGCCGCCTATGATAAACTGATGGTTTCGGGAGTGTGTCTATTTGGGTTTCGAGCTGCCAAAGGAGAAGTACGGAGGACGGATCAAGGAGGTCGTCATCGGAGCTACCAAGGAGCAGGGTGGCACGAGGAGCAGGAGCCTGGTCGCAGGCGGCTCCAACGGCCTGGCGTTCCACAAGTTCGAGAGCGAGTCGCCCAACGGGCCGGTCGTGCTCATGGACGTCGTGGACACCGTGAGGATGGTGCCGGAGAGGTTGCTGGAGTCCATGGGCTCAGTCCTGAACGACCCCGTCGATTGGGCTAAGAAATGCGAGGCCGAGTGGGGCGCAGACGCCTGCGTGCTCAAGCTGCAGTCGGCGAACCCCGAGGAGGAGGATCGTTCGGCAGAGGAGCTGGGGGCTGCGACGAAGAAGGTGCTCGAGAGCGTCGGCCTGCCGTTACTGGTATATGGATGCGGATTCGAGGAGAAGGACGCCAAGGTCATCGAGGAGGTCTCGAACGCCGCCAAGGGTGAGCGACTGTTCCTCGGGCTGGCGGAGGAGAAGGCGTACAAATCCATCGCGGCGGCGTCGATGGCGAACGGCCACGGAGTAGTGGCGTTCTCCAACCTGGACATCAACCTCGCGAAGCAGATGAACATACTACTGCTCGACTTCGGCATGAAGCCGGAGAACATCATAATGGACCCGCTGATGGCGGCGCTCGGCATGGGGTTGGATTATTCGTATTCGAACATAGAGCGGCTGCGGCTGGGTGCCCTCTCGGGCGACCCCATGCTACAGATGCCGATGATATGTGACTGTTCGTGCGCGTGGAACGTGCCCGAGGCGGTCGAGGAGGATCCCGAG
>JAEHCN010000126.1 GCA_020696395.1 Thermoplasmata archaeon
TTCAAGTTCGAGAAGTCGGGAGAGACGGCCGGCTTCGCCTTTGGGCGGAGGACGCCCATAGGGTTCGATATCGGACCGTGGATATGTATGTCTGGTGCTGAGAAGGACGCTGCTAGCTTGCTCTCCTCGGTTATACGCTCGTTCCCGGCTGGTGGCCGTGTGGACCTCTCGCCGTTCTGCGATAATGCGTTGTCCCGCAAGATTCTCTCAGGGTTCCATCAGTACAAACCGTCCGAGTGTGTGAAGCTCATGGTTCGGGGTGAACCGCTGTACGGACACGACCGGGACAAGGTCTTCGGCGCTGCGGGGTTCGAGCTGGGCTGACCTCGAAGGTCAGACGTCCTCTGCCTCTCGCTTCGTGTAGTAAACGATCTCGTCTTCTCGCTTGTATCCTACGCTGGTGAAGAGGGCTTTCGACTCGTCGTTGTATTCCTCTATCATCGTGCATATCACCTGTCTCCCTCTGGCCCTGAAGACGCTCTCGCACCGCTCCACGAGCATCTTTGCGATTCCGGAGCCCCTCCGGTCAGGCATTACGGCGAGCCGGTTGACATAGCCTTTCCTGCGGTCGTCTGTTCCGAGGATGACACCGATCATCCTGCCCTCTTCAAAGGCGCCTATGAACAGCTCTGGATCGTCTTCTCTGAGCCTCCGCAGGTTCTCGATGGTGTCTCTGCCTCGTGGCTTTATGGGAAGTCTTGACTCGAGCCAGACAGAGACCGCGCTCTCAACCTCGTCGTCGGATACCGCCCGAAACTGCACGCCTTTCGTGTCTCCCGTCATGCCGCACCCGATTCGTTGTTGTCTGAATCTCCTACAGGGCACCATCGGCCCCGGCGTTGTGAGCGACCATCTGCATTATCTCGAAGACCCTGAAAGCGTCAACCATGTCCTTCGCCTTGTAGACGACCGTTCGGTCGTCAGTCCGTCTGACGAGGGGGATGCGGGAGCAGTACTGTGCCATTACGACGCGCACAAAGGAAACCTCCACGGTCACAGGCTTCTTCACCACGTACGGCCGCAGCTTGTCGACGCGAGCGAGAGCGTCCTTCGCGCCCTTCCTTATCAGACCACACGCCCTACTCGGGGTGAGCGTCTTGCAGCCGTATACGCCGACCCCTTCCTTCGTGGGGACACCCACGACGTTCTTGAGCAGCGTCCGGGCCTCTCGCACCGCATGCATGTCTCCGGACACGAGGGCGACAGGAACTCCGAAGTGGCCCGCTATCGCCGCACTCAGGCCAGACTCACCCACCGTGGTACCGTTGAGTCGAAGCCTCGAGCACGAGTACGAGTAAGTGTGCCCGATCGTGCCCGCGTGTGTGTCGCGCATGGAGTGGTATCCTATCTGGAACGCAGCGTCGAAACCTTTCGAGATGCCGGCCATCATACCGAGTTCGTAACCCGCTCCCTCGATGACCACCACATCCTCGTCCAGCTTCTCCAATAGGATGTTCCTCCCGGTGTCATGGGCGTCGCAGATGACGATCTTGTTCGCTCCTCCTTCCTTGGCACCTTCGACGGCGGCCTGTACCTCTGACGTCAAGAGTTCCCGCATCCTCTGGAAATCGAATCCCTTCATGTCTGCTTGGTCCTCGTGGGACAGTCCTGCGATGCCTTCCATGTCGATGGTCATGTGGACTTTCATCGTATCGGGTCAGATATCCTCGCATGGGCATTTAATTCTTCCACGTGTGATCGACCGTCCGTATCTTTTTATCGGTCTTCCGTCATCGGGACGACGACACGCTATGAGATCTGCGGACGAAGTGGCGGAGTTGAAGCGGAAGCATCGTATCGTTGGCCGAGATGCCGAGCTCGAGCGAGGTCTCGCGGCGGTCCGCGTGAACCACCATCTGATGATCGAAGGTCCTGTCGGCGTCGGAAAGACCGTTCTGGCGAGCGCAATCGCCTCACACCTCGGCCGGAAGGTCTTCAGGGTCGATGGGGACGAACGGTACACCGAGCAGAAGCTTTCTGGATGGTTCGACCCTCCTGTGGTCATTGAGAAAGGGTACGTGCCAGAGGCATTCATTCCCGGCCCTTTGACCGAGGCTATGAGGTCCGGTGGGGTGCTCTTCATCAATGAGATGAACCGGATGCCCGAGGGCGTCCAGAACATTCTGCTGCCAGCTATGGACGAGGGCATCGTCGAAGTGCCCAAGGTGGGTCGCGTGGAGGCCAAGGACGGCTTCGTGATAATCGCCACGCAGAATCCCCGTGAGTTCGTCGCCACGACTTCGCTCTCGGAGGCGTTGTCCGACAGGTTCGAACTTCTCCTCCTCGACTATCAATCGGAGGAGGACGAACTGGACATCCTGAGGTCGAGGTCTCCTGAAGCGCTGGACGAGTCTGTACGGTGCTGCCTGTGGATCGCCCG
>JAEHCN010000070.1 GCA_020696395.1 Thermoplasmata archaeon
CAAGATGTTCATTGACGTGGGCGCTTCGAACCTTGACGAGGCAAAGGCCATGGGCATTAGAGTCGGCAATCCCGTCGTCCCGGATTCGTCGTATTCGACAGTCCGCAAGAAGGTGTTCAGCGAAGGTAGGAAGCGGGGGTCTGATACCATCGCCTTGGGCAAGGCGTTCGACAACCGGTCCGGGGCATTCATCGCTGCCGAGGTCGTGAGGATACTGAGGGAAGACAAGGTCGACCATCCGAACACCGTCGTGGGAGCAGCGACGACCCAGGAGGAGATAGGGCTGAGAGGAGCGAGAACCACGGCGTACATCGTGAAGCCCGACGTGTGTCTGACAGTCGATTGCGATCTTGCAGGGGACGTCCCAGGCATTGATGCCGCGGACGCCCCGACTAAGATGGGGCTCGGTCCTTCCATTACCGTCTACGACCCGTCGATGATCCCGAATCAGGGGTTGCTCGAACTTGTTCTTAGGGTCGCGGATCGGGCCGGCATACCCTATCAGCTGTCACATACAGGGGGAGATGGCGGAGCGACGGACGCGGGGATCGTGCACATGTCCAATGGCGGATGCCCAACGATTGTGATTGGCGTTTCGGTGAGACACATCCACGCTCATGCAGGGATGATGAGCTTGAAGGACGTGGAGAACACGATCAGACTGCTCGTCGAAGTAATCAAGAAGTTGGATCAGAGGACGGTCGAGAGCTTCTCGGCAATCTAGCTACGCTCTTTCACTGCTCTGCGGTATGCGGGCAATCGTGGATGAAACGATGCATCTAGCCGCTTCCCGATCAAGGCTCTTCTCTGCACCGTGATGCGGACTCTTTATGGCCTATCTTTTCAGGCTTCCCCCATCCGGCCTTCTTTAAAACCGTTAACCCAAAGAACTATCGTTTAGGAGCACGGTGCCGCTCAGATAAGGAGCGCAGATGGGGGAGAGAATCATATGCTTTCTTGCCGCTGTATAACAGCGATATCACTGGCGGTTACAGCCTGTTTGATGCTTGTCGCGTTTCAGCCGATGCTGAACGATTTGAACGAGAGGGAGGCGACCACCCAGCAGACCCCGCACGAGATTCCTGCGGCTTTCCGGGATCTCAGTAGGTTCGTGGGGGAACTGATGAACAACACGGACGATACGAACCACTCGGACACCGATGGCCTGCCCGACTCGGTTGAGCTCGTCATCGGTACAGACCCCTTCAATCCGGACAGCGATTTCGACGGGCTGAGCGACTACGACGAAGCGTTTATGGGCATGGATCCTGAGAAAGCAGACTCTAACGATGATCGATTCCCCGATTACGCGGAGGTGACGAACGTCACGTTCGACCTCGACGGTGACGGGCTGCCCAACGCATGGGACCCTGACAACGACGATGACGGGGTGCCAGACTATCTGGACCTCTCCCCGTTCGCCAAGACCTCGCTTGAGAGCGTTTTCGAGATAGCAGTGGAGACCTCGGGGGGCCCCACCTATGTCTCCTTCCAGATAAGGACCAACAATCCCGATCACATGAGACTCATACAGCAGAGCTGGGACTGGCCGACGGACTCGAGGGGATCTTTCAAGGACCTGGACGGCTCGGTCGATGATGTCGTCATAGTGCCCACGCTCATGATCGACTGCGGGGAACTCCCCTCTCAGACCGAGGTCGAGGAGTACGGCATCATAGTCGACGGCTCGACTGCATATGTTCCCCTGTTCCCGGTCTGGGAGTACGGCAACATGGTCGCCCTGAAGGGACGGATGTACTTCCCCGGGACCGAATCCTCCCTGAGCACATCTCTCGACCTCAGTCTCATATGGCGGGTGAGCGGCCTCAACGACCACGAGGCAAGGGCGTTCGCCTCCGAGAGCGGCGACTACCTGCGGCTGCAGCCCGACGGGTCCGTCCTCGCCGACGGGGACGAGGTCGGCGGGAACGAGACTTTCGTGTGGACTCACCTGGGCGGAGACAAGGCCGTCCTGACGGCCTCGAACGGCCTCTACCTGACGCTCGATCCGGATGGCTCGGTCTCCGCGTCCTCGACCGAGATAACGGCCGAGACTGAGTTCGTGTTCGAGAGGGGCGAGGGAGATTCTGTGGTGATCGTCGCGCCAAATGGTTACAACCTGACTGCGTCACCGGACGGGACGTTGACCGCGGACGGCGGGGAGCCGGAGGGCAGCAGCGTGTTCACCGAGGTCGATCTGGGAATCATGTCGTCCCCTACGGTCCTCGCCACATACTACGAGGATTTCGTGCTGACTGGGCTAGAGGTCAGCGAGAACTTCGGCTCCAGCGTCGGCGTGTTCCACGGGGCCGAGCTCGACGAGCTGATCGCGGCCAACCTGCTCCTTGCATACGAGTACCTCAGGAACTCGTCGAACGGCCTGGACGACGTCCCTGCGTTGCTCGAGGACTACAACCTGACGGGGATTGTTGCGGAGGTCAGGGACTTCCCGCACCATGATATGGCCCTGCAGGAAGCCATGTCGACGATGATCCCCTCCGCCATGGAATCCATAGCTCCGGGAGAGACCCTGCCCGTGATCGTCGGGATAGAGGACGAGGCCGTCTGCATGGAGTTGGCGCAGCTCTCGGAGGCGTACATACTCGGAGGCCTCCTCTCGGTCGACCTTACGGAAGAGCCCGCGGTCGTCTCGAAGGTACTCCGCTCCAGCTGGTACACCGGGGGGGACCAGACCCCCCTCGAGCTGTTCCAGGTCATCGATGAGGTCAGGGACTGGGGTCTGAACGAGAGTGCCCTGATAACCACGGTCAGCCTCGTATCTGCCTGGTATTGCGGGGAGTTCACGATCGCATCCGTCGGGGGCGTGGCCGTGGACCACTACTTCCCAGAGGTCACTTTCCTGGACGAGACCGTCCAGACCATCATAGAAGTCAGCTTGATGGCGATAGATATCTTCTTCACGGCCATCGAGATACTGGACACCGCCTACGCGTTCTGCGAGGCCTTCGCACGGCTCGGGACAATCGCCAAGACCGCCGGTCAGAGCACATGGGACCTATTCAAGACCACGTTCAACTCGGTCAAGCAGTCCCTGGCGGGCTCGGCCACCGTTCTCGAGCGTATCAGCACGGCCATGAACGTGATCGGCGTGGTCATCGCCGTTGGACTCTCGCTGTACGCGCTGTTCGCGATAGGCGAGGAGCTTGGCTGGGGTGCTGTCGGCACGGGCATCGCCGTCACCTACTCGGTGGTCATGCTCGCGTACTCCCTGACGCTTATTGCCCTGGCCGCGTTCGGCGGCCCCGTGGGCGCGGTCATCGCATTGGTGATCGCCATGGTGGATATGGTGCTGCAGATCTTCGGGATTGATTTCATAGGCCTTTTCATCGGATGGCTGATTGATTGCTTCACGGACACGAGGACGAGGAGCGAGGTCGACATGGACTACATCGACTCCGAGATGTCGTTCGAGGACGTGGACGGGAACGGGATTGATGTCGGCGACAACATATCCTATCGGAGTCGGCTGTACGGCAACGTGACGATCACAGGCGACGGCAACTACTACGACCTCAGGGACAGCTACATCGTCCCGCACCAGGTCATCACTGTACCCTGGGGCTCCAGGTCCACGCGAGGTGGCTCGACGGTGGAGAACTCCACGGTTTACACCTCAACGTCCAAGTCGGTCCTGTACGAGACTGAGGCGTGGGTGAGGCCGGGCATAGGCATGGTCAACTTCCCGGTGGCCGTGGGTCTGTACACCGACTACCGGATATACTACGACGACTGCTGGTGGTTCTTCGGATGGTGGTGCGACCGGGAGTCGCAGACGAACAACCCATCGGACACGCAGGTCTCCCACTGGACCACGATGTACTTCGACGTCATGCCCGGCAGCATCGACGAGTTCGGCGACTGGCGTGGAATGGTCTCCAGCGATTCGGACGGGGATGGGATGAACAACTCCGAGGAGGCATCGGCGGGAACGAATCCGTGGAGATGGGATTCGGATGGCGACGGCCTCGGCGATGCGTACGAGCTGACGATCGGTTCAGACCCGAGTGCTCGCCATGGGCGCGACACTGACATGGATGGCCTCGATGACAGGTTCGAGCATACCAGGGGATACAACTTCTCCAGCCCAGACTCGGACGGGGACGGCCTGACCGACTTCTTCGAGTATCACGGCTGGGCTGTTAACATCACATACAGGAACAACACCTACTACTGGCTGGTCAACTCCGACCCGCAGCTGAACGACACGGACGGAGACGGCATCAACGACTTCGAGGAGTATTACTGCCTCCTCAACCCGAGGAGCGCCGACACCGACGGCGACGGCACGCAGGACGAGATAACGGACTACTACCTCACACACATCGATTTCGACACCTACTTCGTGCCAGAGACTGTGGATTACGGTCCGTTCTGCGTCGCTGTAGACGAGAACGGATATGTGTATACGGATAATGGTGCCGACGTCATGATCTTCGACAAGAACGGGACGGTGGTTGGAGGATTTGCAGTCCCCGAAAACAGACCGTATGAGCTGGAATGCATCTCGATGAACCTGTCGGGTGAGGCCCAGACACTCCTGTTCGCATGCACGGGCACGGATGTTCTTGTCTATGAAACGAATGGAACGCTCTTGAATCAGATACCTGGCAGTGTGCTCGTGGGAATCGACGTCGGGATGCTCGGAATGACTTTGGACCCGAACGGCCCAGACCCCAAAACGTACTACCTGTATATTCTTGACTCCTATGATCATGTTCTCAAGTTCTTGATGAACGGAACCGAAATGGTGGAACAGGTGGCCATCTGGGGAGAAACTGGCACAGGACCCGGGCAGTTCGATCTTGATTGGTATGATGCGGACATCGATGTCGATGAGGATGGGTATGTCTATGTTGCCGACACGAACAACGACAGGATTCAGAAGTTCGAACCCGACGGCACGTTCGTGACGATGTGGGGCGAGACGGGCACTCAGGACGGGTTCCTCGACAGGGTCAGGAGCATCAGGGTCGACACGAATGGCGACATCCTCACGCTCGACGGAAGCGGGGACTTCGCCGGCCGTATTCAGAAGTGGGCCCCGAACGGCAGATGGATGTGCAGCTTCGAGGAAGACTACATCGCGGCCAACGGAATCACCGTGGACAGCGAGAACCGGATATACCTGGCAAGTTGGCAAAACGTGACAAGATGCTCTCACAACATGGAGTTGATACAGGCGGAGCCCGACTACGTCTTCGCCGACGCTGACAGCGACGGCCTCACGGACCCGGAGGAGGAGGGCGGATGGCCCATAGTCATCACCACGGAGGACTCCATCTCCCACCTCACTGTCACGAGCGAGCCGACCGTTCCCGACACGGATGCAGACGGCGTCCTCGACGCCGACGAGGCGGCCATGGCATCGGACCCGCGCTCGATAGACCCCGACGAGGACGGCCTCCAGGATATGGATGAGTGGGAGCTCGGGACCAACCTGACTCACTGGGACACCGACGGCGACGGACTCGGGGACGGGGCCGAGGTCGAGTTCGGCAGCGACCCGTTGGTGGAGGACACAGACGGAGAGGGTCTGACCGATCGCGAGGAGTTCATGCTCGGCTCGGACCCGAACAAGCCCGACACCGACGACGACGGGCTCGATGATTTCAAGGAGGTGGGCTTCGGCTCCGACCCCAGGAATCCCGACTCGGACGGGGACTTCATGTTCGACGGGCAGGAGTACGAGCTGGGGGCAGACCCCGGCTCCTCCGACACCGACGGCGATGGTATCGACGACGGCTACGAGGTACTGTACGAGACGAACGCAACCTCGGGCGACTCGGACGGGGACCATCTCTCCGACGGGTTCGAGCTGTCGTCCCTGATGAGCCCCCTGTCCAACGACACCGACGGAGACGGCTTGAACGACTCAAGGGAGCTGGAGCTGGGCCTGAACCCGAAGAGCACCGACTCCGACGGCGACGGCATCCCCGACTCGCTCGACCTCGACTACCTGATAGAGCTCGACGGCGACATCGTGCTCGCCTACGACGACCTGGAGGGTTGCGCCGAGTTCGCCTTCAATCTCTCCGAGCACGCGACCGTGAGGGTCGTCGATGTGGCGACTCTGCAGTCGGAGTACACAGGTGCGAGGTACATCGTGCTGGTCGGAGACCCAGGTTCCGGAACGGGCAGCGTGGGCAGCCTCATCCACGACCTGCTCGAGGACTCGGGGGACGTGATGGAGCGTATGAGCAGCTCCGAGTACGAGCGGATGGCCGTGAGGTACGGACTGTGGAACGAGACGCAGACCATAGTGATGTTGTCCCACGTGTACGACTCGGACTGGATCAGGGTTCTGGGCACCCTCAAAAGCATGTGCATGACCGTATCGGACAGGAGTGTGCTCGTCGACTACCTGAACCCGAGGGCCTGTTTCATGCTCGACCAGATGGATACCATGAAGGCTACGGATACATTTGTCTGGACGAAGCTCGACAACATGACCACGTTCAGCGTAAGGGTGGACAAGCTCAATGACGATGAGGTCTCGGACAGCCTCTCCGGGTCAGACGCCCTGGCGTCTGGCGAGATCATGATGGACAAGTATGTTCGGATAGAGTTCCAATTACTCGATCCTAACCTAACGGCCGTCGTTTCGGGCTCGCTGATCAAGATATACTATACCTCGTCAGACCTCGACATGAACGGAGACGGCGACGCGGACGACCCCGAGGATCTGAATGAGAGCTCGTTGCAGCTCTTCCTCATGTCAGCTGACGGCGAATGGGTGAGACTCTCTGACATGGTCGATACCGCAGGGGTGAACACGACGGACGTGGAACTCTTCGGCATGCACTACGAGGGATATCTGTGGGCCAATGTCTCCGGCCTATCCCTTTTCGGTATCGCAGGCCAGCCGGACGAGGCAACATCTGACTCAGGGATACCATGGCTCATGATTGCGCTCGTGGCCCTGTCGGCGATCGTGCTGATAGCCGTGGCTATCGCGATTCGCAGAAGAAGCCCTCGCGAAGGAGAGGACGAGCCAGGAACTGGCGACAAATAGTGATTTCCGCCGCCTTCCCTCGTGAAATCGTACGCCCAGTTGTGCGAAATGCAGGCCAGGTTGAACGGGTCGCCTCTATCGTGGCGGATTGGCACCGAGCCAAGGTCATTTCTTCGTCCCTTCCCGCGTTCTCCTAGCAGGTGGAGACTGTTTGTGATTGCCCTCCCCGAGATGCAAGCTCTGCCTAAATCGGGCAAAAGACAATGACGGTCAGAACATATGATGGCGTGATAGGTATGATGCGGGGAAAGGTTTGCCTGATAACTGGGGGCACATCTGGCATAGGAAGGGAAACAGCGTTAGCCTTAGGGAAGATGGGAGCGACGGTCGCGTTCACGGCGAGGAACTCCGAAAAGGGAAACGCCACAAGAGACCAGATAATAGCTGTTTCCAAGAACGAAATGGTTGATTTTCTCGAATGCGACCTGTCATCACTATCTTCTGTGCATGATTGTTGCACCAAGTTCCGGGGGAAATATGACGGGCTGCACGTTCTAATCAACAACGCAGGGACTTGGGAGAAGGAAAGGAAGGTTTCAGAGGACGGAATCGAGAATACATTCGCGGTAAACCATCTTGCGCCCTTCCTGATGACGAGCCTTCTTGTTGATCTGATGGAGAGGAGCAGCCCAGCAAGGGTTATCAGCGTTTCCTCGGGGCTTCATGGCGGGACCATCAATTTTGACGACGTTGAGTTCAAGACGAAGTTCAACGCGATGAAGGCCTACAGGCAATCAAAGCTGGCTAACATGCTCTTCATCAAGGAGCTTTCAAGGAGGCTGACTGGTACAGGCGTCACCGCCAACTGTCTGATGCCGGGGCTTGTCGCCACGGGCCTGTCGAGAAACGCAAGAGCATTTGGCAGGGCTTTCTTCAGGGTGTTCGGAGCTAGTCCCGAGAAGGGCGCAGACACCTCCATCTACTTGGCTAGCTCGCAGAACGTGGTGAACATCTCGGGAGAATGCTTCAGAAAGAGGAAGGTGACAAAGACCTCGAAAGAGTCCAACGATCTAGAGCTGGCAAGGAGATTGTGGGAGCTGAGCGAGAGTTATACTCAGAGATGGTTCCCGCCTGGAGAAAGGATACACCTACAAGCCAGAGCGGAGCTCGTGCATAGCTGACCCTCGATCGAGCGATTGTCCGCTCTCGATGCGTCCCATGATGGTGTAAGGCTTCCGCCCTCTAGCCTTTTCTCACGGGTGCGACACGCAGACCTCTGCCCGGCTGGTTATACAACTGAGCCCAGGCGTCGGTAGAGCGTTCGGGCTCTCAACTGCCTCTACTTCTGGTTGAACAGCTCAAGGAACTCTCCCCACCCTGTCTCGTTGGGGAACCAGAGCGTCTCAAGATACCGCGCCTCGAACGA
>JAEHCN010000071.1 GCA_020696395.1 Thermoplasmata archaeon
GTTCCTCGCCGTCATCGACATATTCCCGACAGAGACCGCGAAGCTGGCAGATGTCGTCCTGCCCGCGGCATGCTACGCTGAGAAAGATGGCACGTTCACGTCCACGGACCGCGCGATACGCGTCGTCAGGAAGGCGGTTGACCCTCCGGGTGAAGCAAGGCCGGACTGGCAGATCGCGTGCGAGCTCGGTCGCATGCTCGGAGATGACGGCTTCGCATTCGATTCGCCCGCGGAGATCATGCAGGAGATGGCAGCGGTCGCACCCATCTACGGAGGGGTCGATTATGAGAGGATCGAGCGGGAGACCGTCAGATGGCCGTGTCCCTCCAAGGACCACCCGGGCACGAAGGTGCTTCACACGGGCTCGTTCAAGATAGGTAAAGGGGTCTTCGCCATGGTCGAGCACACGCCCCCGGCGGAGGAGACTTCCGAGGACTTCCCATTCATTCTCACCACTGGGAGGAACCTGTTCCATTTCCACACGGGCTCGATGACAAGGAGGTCGGTCAAGCTGCAGCGGGAGTCGCCTGACCCCTACGTGGAGATCTGCCCGGCGGACGCCCGCGAGCTGGACGTCTTGGACGGACAGAGCGTCAGGGTGTCGTCGAGGAGGGGTTCGATAACACTCGCCGCCAGGGTCACAGATTGGATAAGACCGGGGACGATATTCATACCGTTCCACTACGCAGAGGCCGCGGCCAACAAGCTGACGAACAACGCCCTCGACCCGATCGCGCAGATACCTGAGTTCAAGGTCTGCGCGGCGAGCATCGAGAAGGCCTAGACCAGGGGGGTCGACGGGATTGGCCCGACGCGTCCTATGCCGGCGTGTACGCCGCTTCCTGTTCAATTGTTCGCAGGCGGCCTGATAAGGACCGCCAGGAAGAACGCGACGAGCGAGGCGATGCCCGTGGCCACGAAGACCCACACGAAGCCGGCTTCCGCAGAGGCCATTATCCCCGGGATAAGCCCTCCGACGACGCCTGCGGCTCCGTAGCCGGTGAAGACCAGTCCGTAGTTGATACCCAGGTTCTTCGTGCCGAAGTACTCGGCCGTGGCGGACGGGAACAGGGCGAAATTCCCGCCGAACGTGAATCCCACTCCGGAAGCCAGAGCCGTCAAGCCAGCGAACTGCACTACCTCGCCAGAAGGACTTACGAGGAAGAATCCAGCTGCAGCGAACAATGTCAACGTCTGCAGGAGGAACATTATCCTCATCGCCTTAGCGCGGCCCATGATGTCGGAGACCTTGCCCCAGGTGATTCTTCCCGCGCCGTTGAACAGCGCGATGATGCCTGCGATCGTCTGGAACTGCGCCACCACCAACAGGGTGCCCGTGGCATCCAGATACTGGGCGAGATTCTTTACGTTGGCGATCAGCATAAGACCGGCCGACGCCGAGAGAAGGAACATCGAAAGGAGCATCACGAATTGCTTCGTCCTAATCATGTCGCGCCACTCGAACTCCCCGTCGGCCATCCCGCCGTTCGTCTTCGGGACGTATCCCTTAGGCAGCCAACCCTTGGGGGGGTTCCTCAGCAGCTGCGCGCCACCGACGACCATCAGCAGGAATATCAATCCGAGAAAGAGGAGTGCATTGCTTAGGCCGTCGGGTGAGGCCTCGATGACCCACTTCCCGACCTGTGTGAAGACGAACGCTCCAGCGCCGAACCCCGCGACGGCGATCCCTGAGACCAGGCCTCTCTTGTCGGGGAACCACTTGACGACCGCAGCGAGGGGACAAACGTAGCCCAGGCCGAGACCTATCCCTCCGATGACGCCATAGGACAGGTACATCATCGCGATGTTCTCGGTGGAATACGCTGCGATCAGATAGCTGGCCCCGTAGATCAGCCCGCCGACAGTCGCAATCAGCCTAGGACCCTTCCGGTCCTGCAGCCTCCCAGCGACTATCATCGTCACTGCGAAGACCGCGATGGCAGCGGAGAATATCCCCAATATCTGGAAAGACTTCGAATCGCATCCGAGCGTTTCGGAGAGTGGCGATGTGAATATCGAGAACGCGTAGACCGCACCGAGCGCCAGCTGAATCAGGAGCGCGCCCAGCACTACGACCCATCGGTTCATCACGCGCGTGTCTTCCGGCTTATCCTCGTCATGCTTGTTCACTCTAGCATCCATTCTATCTCTTCCATAGTGTCAAATGAGGCTCAGATGAATTTCACCGCGCCTGTCCCGACATCCAGGACGGCGCCGAACATCTCCAGCTTCCCTCGTGTCATCGCGTCCCTGATAACAGTGCTGGTATCCTCCAGCCTCCTCAATTGCAGTCTGATATTGCTCTCGGCCACGAGCGCATGGTTCTTCGCGTCGGCAGAACCCAGTCTCGACTTGGCGCATTCTATGTTCTTCAGAGTCTCTTCGAGATTGCCGTGGTCTGCGCATTCATAGGTCTCCCTGATCGCGCCGCACTCCGTGTGTCCCAACACCAGAAGCGCCCCGACTTCGAGGCAGTCGACGGCATACTCGAGGCTTCCCAGGACGCCCGGGTCCGAGACGGTGTTGCCAGCGACTCTCACGACGAACGCGTCTCCCAACGAGAGGTTGAAGACCTTGGCAGGGTCCACCCGCGCATCCGAGCAGGTGAGGATCGCTATGAACGGTTCGTGGGCCTTCGACAGGCAGGATAGCTGCTCTGGATCGGTCATGCGACGGAACATGGCGTTCCCGTCCGTGAGCCTGGTCTTCGGATCCAAGTTCTCCCTCATTTTGCTGACCTCGTCACTGTGTTCGTCAACGGCGCTTAGCCTAAGTCCCGGAGAGTGGAACCCCCTGGGATATGAAAGCTCTTCCGGCGGGGACGCTCAACCCTCGAGCGTCGATGTGTCCCCGGTCGGCAGGCCGAGCTCCTTCGCCCTGAGGAGCCTCCTCATTATCTTGCCGCTCCTCGTCTTCGGAAGGGTCTCCACGAAATCTATCTCCCGCGGGTATGCGTGGCCTGCCAGCCGGCTCTTGACGAACTTCTGTATGTCCTTCTTGAGCTCATCGGACTCCTTGTAGCCGGGCGTGAGGACTATGAACGCCTTGATGATGCTTCCTCTCAGCTGGTCGGGCTTCCCTATCACCCCCGCCTCGACGATCGCCTCGTGCTCGATCAGAGCACTCTCGACCTCGAACGGGCCGACCCTCTCGCCGGAGGTCTTTATCACATCGTCCGCTCTTCCGACGTACCAGAAGTACCCGTCCTCGTCGATCTTGGCGGTATCGCCGGTATAGTACCAGCCGTCCCTCAGATACTCGTTGAACTTGGGCTCGTTCTTCCATATCTGCCTCATCATGGACGGCCAACCAGGCCTTATCACAAGGCTGCCTTCCTCTCCCTGGGGCAGCTCGTTGCCATCCTCGTCCACCACGGCGGCGTAAATGCCTGGAAGCGCTTTTCCCATCGAACCTGGCTTGATGGGCATTTCAGGGAAGTTGGTGATCAGAATGCTTCCGGTCTCCGTCTGCCACCATGTGTCGTGGAACGGCTTGTTGTCGAAGACCTCCAGTGCCCACCTGACGCCCTCCGGGTTGAGTGGCTCTCCGACAGAATAAAGCGCTCTCAGGCAGGTCAAGTCATGCTTGGCAGGGAGATCGTCCCCCTTCGCCATGAGCATCCTAACGGCGGTCGGAGCCGTGTACCAGATGGAGATCCTGTGGTCCTGGATAGACCTGTACCATCTCTCAGGGTCGAACCTTCCGCCCAACCCGACCTGGGTCGCGCCGCAGGACCACGGACCGAGACATCCATACACGACTCCTGTGACCCACCCGAGGTCAGCAGTGCACCAGAATATGTCTTCCTCGTGAACGTCCAGGACCCAGCGGGTGGACAGAGTCTGCTGGACGATGCCCTTGTGAGCGTGGACGACGCCCTTCGGCTTGCCAGTGGTCCCGGACGTGTACAGCATAAACTGGAACTCTTCGGGGTCCATGGGGACGGCCTCGAATCTGTCCGAGGCGCTCGCCATCTCGGCCCTGTAGTCTATCTCGCCTGCGTCTGCGTTCGCGTCGCCCGCGACGATTATGTGCTTGAGGTCCGGGAGCTGATCCTTGACCGTGTAGACACGCTTGACGAGTTCGGAGTCCGTGACGATCGCCACAGCGCCGCTGTCCAGCAACCTGTCCTTGATCGCGTCGGGCCCAAACGCCGGGAACATGGGGCTCGCAATCGCGCCGGCCTTGATTGCACCTAGGAAGCTGACGTACTGCTCCAATGTCCTCTGCAGGAAGACGAACACCCTGTCCTGCCTCTTGACTCCCAGTCTGCCAAGGACGTTCGCGAACCTGTTGGTCTCCTCGTACAGCTGCTTGAAAGTGTACTTCTGCGCGTCCCCCTCGCCGTCGTCATAGATGAGAGCGATCTTGTCCTTCCTCTCGCCGAGAGCGTGTCGGTCTATGACGTTATAAGCGGAGTTGATCTTCCCTCCCGGGAACCACTCCACGAGCTTGTCCGCGTCAGCCCACTTGAAGGTCTCCCTCAGACCCTCGTATCCTTTGAGGTTCGGCTCCAGCCTCAGCTGGGCCATATCCTTCCTGACAATATCGCTATGCATGAACTCCCTGGTCTTCTCGGTCATCCTATTTCACTTCCGCTTCGGTCGACACGCCTCACTCCATACGTCTGGCGCCTTTCGTCTCGGATGCAGGGAGCCGATCGCTCCCGGGAAAGCCGACGACAAGGCCAAGGCAAGACTACGCCCTCGCCGAATTCTATATGTCCAATCCGCGGCATATAAACGGAACGCCGTTTTCCCCGAGCGTTTCCTGCCTTTTGTCGGCGAATTTCGTCCAGTGCATCCGGTAACTCGTTTTAAGGCTTTTCGTTGCAACAACGGCGATTTCAGAAACAGCGGTTCACGGATGAATATTGTCGGAGGGCGTTTCACCGCCGATTTTCGTAACAGAACGACAATAATCGAACTAGAATAAAATTCGCGGCCCCGCCCATGAATATCGTCAGAAGAGGTTTGGCGTCGCAAACGCGCACTTCGGGCAATGCCCGGTGGCTCAGCCCTTCCAGGCGTGGTGCACCTTGGCCGCTGCGATGGTGTTCTTCATCAACATCGTGATCGTCATCGGCCCCACCCCGCCCGGGACAGGAGTTATCGCCTTGGCCTTCTCCTTGACGGGCTCGAAATCGACATCCCCGACAAGGCGCGTCCCGCTCTTGGTCGATGGGTCGTCGATCCTGTTAACGCCGACATCGATGACGACGACTCCATCCTTCACCATGTCCGCCTTGACGAACTTCGGCACGCCTATCGCAGCTATCAGTATGTCTGCCTGGCGCGTTATCCCTGGGAGGTCGGCGGTCCTCGAATGGCATACCGTTACGGTTGCATCTGCTCCCGGCGCCTTCTGCACCAGTATGTTCGCGATGGGCTTGCCGACTATGTTGCTTCTGCCGACGACGACGACGTGCTTGCCCTTTGGTTCGTTCCCGCTCCTCACAAGGAGTTCCTGAATGCCAGCGGGTGTGCACGGAAGGTACGATTCGGCACCTACGACCATCTTGCCGACGTTGACCGGGTGAAACCCGTCCACATCCTTTCCGGGGTCGATCCTCATCAACACTTTCTCCTCGCTGACCTGTTTGGGGAGGGGCAGTTGGACGAGTATACCGTCGAACCTCGAATCGGCGTTGTACTTGTCTATGAGTCTCAGGATTTCGTCCTCGGTGGCCGTTGCGGGGAGCCTGACGGTCTCGGAGTGGATACCCAGCTCCTCACACGCCTCGCCCTTCTTCCTCACATAGACCTGCGATGCAGCGTCCTCTCCGACGAGTATCACGACGAGACCCGGTGTGACGCCGGACGACTTCATCTTGGAGGTCTCTGCCTTGAGTTCGATTCTTATGGTCTTGGCAACTTCCTTGCCACTGATGATTTCCGCCACCAAATTACCACGTCCTGAAAGCTGATGCAGACGCCTTACTTAAGGTTTCTCGCACGCCGGTCGACCCTGCTGGTCCGAAAGGGTTTATTATGACCTTCCGATTACGGGGAACGATAAGGGGGCTACGCAACAATGGCGATGAAGCGTGACATAGAGATTGCTCAGGAAGCGAAAGTGCAACACATCGAGAAGATCGCGGAACAGGTCGGCCTGGCCCGTGACGACCTCGATTTCTACGGGAAGTACAAGGCCAAGGTCCCGTTGAGCGTGCTGAAGCGGTTCGAGAACAATACGAATGGGAAGCTGATCTTCGTCACAGCCATCACCGCCACGAAGGCGGGCGAGGGGAAGACAGTGACATCCATAGGCCTGTGCCAGGCCATGGGACATCTGGGGAAGAAGGTAATGCTGTCCCTTAGGGAGCCCTCCCTGGGACCCACATTCGGGATAAAGGGAGGAGCGACCGGGGGAGGCTATTCGCAGGTGTACCCGATGTGGGACATAGACCTACACTTCACAGGAGACATACACGCTGTGGGGACGGCACACAACCTGCTGTCAGCACTCGTTGAGAACCATCTTGCCAAGAAGAACCAGCTGGACATCGACCCGACGAAAGTCGTCCTGAGGAAGGTAATGGACATGAACTGCAGGGAGCTCAGGGACATCGTCGTTGGCCTCGGAGGAAGGATGAAGGGAGGTGTTCCGCGTGAGAGTGGATTCGATATCACTGTCGCCAGCGAGATTAATGCCATCCTCGCGCTTTCCGGCGACATGGCGGACCTCAGGGCTAGGCTTTCGAGGATAGTCGTCGCTTACACCCGGGACGGCAAGCCGGTCACCGCGGACAAGCTGAACGGCATCGGAGCGATGTGCCTCCTCCTCAAGGACGCGATCAACCCGACGCTGGTCCAGACGCTCGAGGGACAGCCTGCTTTCATACATGGTTCACCGTTCGCGAACATCGCCCATGGGAACAGCTCGATCATCGCGACGAAGTACGCTCTCAAGATGGCGGACTACGTCATAACCGAGGGCGGCTTCGCGGCAGATCTCGGAGGCGAGAAGTTCTTCAACATAGTCTGCAGGGTCGGCGGTTTGAAGCCGGATGTATCAGTCCTGGTAGCAAGCATAAGAGCGTTGAAGATGCACGGCGGGATGGACCAGAAGGAGATCGGAAACCCCGATGTCAGCTTCCTCGAGAAGGGATACGCCAACCTCGACAAGCACATCGAGAACCTCAAGAAGGTCGATGTCCCCGTCGTGGTCGCCATCAACCAGTTCCCGACGGATTCGCCCGAGGAGATCGAGCACATCAAGAAGCACTGCGAGAAGGTGGGCGCCAGATTCGGCCTCTCGAAGGTCTTCACCGACGGAGGCAAGGGGGGCATCGACTTGGCCAATGCAGTGCTCGAATCACTCGAGAAGGAACAGGCGAATTTCAAGGTTCTGTACGACGAGAAGATGTCGATCAAGGAGAAGGTCGAAGTCATCGCCACCGAGATCTACGGGGCGAAGGACGTCGTGTACACCGGCACTGCTCCAGCCGACATCAAGGCAATCGAGGCGGCGGGCAACGACAAGCTCCCAATCTGCATGGCGAAGACACAGCTATCGATAACTGACGACCCAAGCAAGAAAGGCGCACCGAAGGACTGGGTCCTGACCGTACGAGAGGTGCGCCTCTTGGCCGGTGCGGGATTCATTGTTCCTCTGACCGGGGAGATAATGATAATGCCCGGATTGCCCTCGATCCCAGCCGCAGAGCGGATCAGCATGGACGATGAGGGACACATAACCGGCCTGAACTGATCGCGCAGAGCGAACAGGCGCCTCCGGGCGTTACGAGAACCGGCTCCCGGAGACGACAAACCTCTTACTTCTATCTCACCCCGGGAGCGGGTTTCAGCTCCCACAAGCCCCATGGCACGTGCTCTCCTTGTGGGGAGTGAGATTACGGTCCATGGGTTCCGGCGACGACGAATAGGCCGCAATCGGAGGGATGATCTTGACGGAAAAAGTCCTCGTGATAGGGGGAGGTCCTGCGGGACTGGCCGCAGCCAAGACCCTTATGGATAGCCGGATGGAAGTCGTGCTAGTGGAGCGCGAGGAGACCCTCGGCGGCATGGCGCGCGAGCTTACCTGCAAGGGCGTGTCCGAATGCAGGAACTGCGGCGTGTGCTATGTCATCGACCGGGCGGGAGAAGTGGTCAGGTCTACCTCGATCGAGACCCTACTACGATCCGAGATTGTCTCAGTGGAGAGGAGCGAGGCAGGCTTCAGAGTCAAGATAAGAACATCCCCGAGATATGTCACAAGTCAGTGCATCGACTGTGGGAAGTGCACAGAAGCATGCCCGGTCGAAGGGAAGGCCATCTTCCCGCCAACCGGAGGCGGCCAGCCAAGGACATACTGGATAGACCGAGCCAGATGTCTGCATTTCAAGAAGGCGAAATGCTCCGAATGCGCGGACGTCTGCCCGACCAAG
>JAEHCN010000072.1 GCA_020696395.1 Thermoplasmata archaeon
CATTAACGTTGTCTGACCGAATGCCAACATCGCAGCCGTCTGGGTCCCATCTTGAGGGCTAAGGAACACTTCGAAGTAGAACCACTCCGGAGGAGAAAATGAGTCGCCTGAGATGAAGTCGTCCAAGTTTCCGCCCGTTGACATATACAGCCCCATCCATACCGTCCCGATGATCATTCCCCAGAAGAAGACCACAACCCCCGCGCCTAGGGAGGTCACACGTCTCTTCAGCAACGCGGAGAAACTCATGGACAGGCTCAGATAGAGCAGGCCAAGGAGCATGGTCAACAGAATGAAGGCTACAAAGCCACCCCACTGGGCATGGCCGGTTGTTCCCGCGATGATCACGCCAGAGATTCCGAAGCCGATGAGAATCGAGGAACATATCACCGACCCTAGTCCCAGGAATTTGCCGAGCAGGACCTCGATACGTCTCACAGGACAGGCGAGGACGACCGAGAGCGCCCCGCTCTCAGCCTCCCCCGATATGGTCGCGTAGCCGAGCATTATCGCTATGATGGGAACGAGCATGCTAGAGATGGTCATGAGCACGCCTACGGTCAGGTCCATCTCGCCAACGCTTCCCCCACCAGCCATAAAAGCCGAGGCGATCGTCAGTATCAGAAAGATCGCAATCAGCGCAACGATCCACCTACTCCTAACGTTGTCGGCGAACTCCTTCTTCGCAATGATGTAGACCGACCTGGGGTTTAGTGACATCTACGACTCACCCTCCTCCGAGAGTAGCTTCACGAACGCTTCCTCCAGGGTGGGTTCTACGGTCCTGAAATCCTTGATGACCAGCCCTCTCTCCTGCATCTGAATCATCACTCTCAACCGCGCTCCGGCGTCACAAGTTATGGTCATAGTGTCGCCCTTCGCGGCTACGTCCTCGACGCCTTCAATTTCCCGGACCCATGATAGTGTCTTCTCGTTCAGGCCGGTGCTCTGAATCCATAGGCGCGGCCTGATGTGGAGACCGCCACTGATGTTATCGATTGTATCTTCGGCAACAAGCCTGCCATTGTCTATTATCGCAACCCTGTGGCAGAGCGCCTGAACCTCTGAGAGGATATGCGATGAGAATATGATCGTGGCACCTTGCTCGTTCAGAGCCCTGAGCTTGTCCCTTACAGCCTTAACCCACCTGGCGTCGAGGCCTCCTGTGGGTTCGTCCAGCACATATATGGAGGGGGTTCCTATCATCGCCTGTGCTATGCCTAGCAACTGTGTCATCCCCTTGGAGAACGTGCCCACCCTCCTATTGGCGGCGCCCTCCAGGCCCACATCCCTGAGGAGCGAGGGCACGACGGACTTATCGACATCGCGCAGCTCGCAGAAGAAGTTCAACGTTTGGATCGGTGTGAGATTGTCATAGAATGATATGCGCTCGGGCAGGAACCCCACATCCCTGCGCAGCTCCACCCCGCCTCCATTCACCAGCTTCCCGTTTATCAATGCCTCTCCAGAGGTGGGATGGAATAGGCCCATTATCATCTTGATTGTGGTGCTCTTGCCTGCGCCGTTCGGTCCTAGGAATCCATATATCTCACCCTTGTGGACCTTCATGCTGAGTGAGTCCACGGCCAGAACGTCCTTGAACCTCTTCGTGAGGTCCCGTGTCTCTATCACAATAGGCGAATCTTGCACGCAAATCCTCCGGTTCAGGATGCAGGTTGGCACTCTTCCCTCTTCGTGTCTGAGCGCACCTCTCCCATTTCGGAGAAAATGAAGATGTGACTATTAATACCTACCAGCGATGGGACAGCGATTTGAACTTGCGAGGAAGATGGCTTGATTCTCTTCGACATCAGACATGCCGGCTCGGCACTTGTTCAAATCCCTTCTTCCTCACGCCCCGGAGAAAGGACCGTAGAGGAGAACGAAAGAGGTTTGGTAGCTGGTTTTCCTCTGCCTCCCAAAGACGCGACAAGAAAGCCACGTGTACCTGAATCGTTCGAGCCGGTCGAGAATGTGGGTAGAAACTCCTTTAGGTCCACTTCATGGCTATTGATTGAAGCCGAAAGAAGAAAGTCTGGCTAGCGCCGCGCTCGTTGGCCATGCTCATAGAGGGCGGCCAGCGCAAGGTCCACCGCCTCCTTCGGACTTCCAGCGTCTATGAGGCCCGGGATAGGTTTCTCAGACGCCTTCTCGAGCTGCCAAGAACGTAATGATATGACTTTCTTACCGATATTCAGCGCGTGGGCAATCTCGGAGAGCGTCCCAAATTCGCCTCCGACAGCTATGAGAACATCTGCGGTCTTGACGAGCACGACGTTCCTCCCCACCCCCATGCCAGTGACTATGGGTATCTGGACATGTTGATTGGCGTCGTTCTTGTCGTCGGAAGGGATGATCCCGATCGTCAGTCCTCCCTTCGCACGTGCGCCCCTGCAGGCCGCCTCCATCACGCCAGTCATGCCACCACAGACTATCGCGATGCCTCTGGAGGCGATCTCCTGCCCCAGTTCCTCCGCCAGCCTCAGAAGCTCGTCGTCCGCTCGGCTGGCGCCTATCACTCCAATTACGTCGGAGGCCATCTTGGGATGGAACAGGCTCACCGGACTTAAACCCACCTCTGACCCCTGGCCTACCAACGACATGTTTATTAGGCCTACCGTGCGATATTGAGAGACCCGACGGAGGCGTTCGGAATGACTGATATCAGGGAGAGGATAGAAGACGACAGAGGTCTTCTGAAGAAGATACAGACCTATGTTCCCGGATTTAGAGGATATCGCCGCAGGGAGGACATCAGAGATGCGGATCGAATGCTCCGCGCCCAGCTGTCTCAGAAGGTCACACTGCAGAGGCGCGGCCTCGAGGAGTGCCGAGGAATTCTCATCCGGGGACCAGGATCGAAGGAGCTCGACATGATCGGAGGGCTGATCAACCAGTTCAAGAAGGTTGAGGGGCAGGTCGCCCACGCTCCTGTCGGATACTCCGGAATTGCCGCTGACATCAACGTGAAGGAGGAGGAGCTCGACCGGCTCTATGAGTACGACGCGAGCATGCTCGACCACATGGCGTCCATGGCCGCCAGCATAGAGTCCCTGAAGAACTCCCTTATGGCCGCGGACGAGAGCACGATGACCAGGGACATTATGAACATCAAGGCGCGTATCACCGATTTCGAGGACAAGTTCGGCGCCCGCCTGAGGGTGATCGAGGGAACGGAGGTGTGAATGATGGGTCTCATAGGCGCGGACACTTTCAAGTGGGAGGACCAGGACAAGCGCTCCAATATCATGTATCGGCTGCCCAGGAACATCCGGTTTAACGATAACATCGTCGTCAGAGAGGACGAGATAGCCGTGTTCTTCCGTGACGGCAAGGCGCTCGCATACATCGACCGTCCGGATCGGTATGCGCTCACCTCGCTGAACGCGCCCATCGTCGGCAAGGTGGTCAAGTTCCTTTCGGGCGTTCAACAGCAGGCCGAGGTCGTCTACCTCCAGAAGCGCGTTTTAGACGGCAAGTTCGGCAGCAAGCAACCGTACCAGTTCAGGGACAAGGAGTTCGGCCTGGTGAACCTGCGGGTGTTCGGCGAGTTCAGATACAAGGTCACCTCCCCCGAGAACTTCGTGAACCAGTTCGTCGGGACGCTAAACTTCGCCACGAGCGCCGAGGTCGAGGAGCGGATAAAGGAGCAGATGGTCATACTCGTGTACGACTCGATTGGCGACATGAAGAACGAGGGTATGGCGGTAGCGGACATCGCCAGCAACCTCACCGGCATAGAGCAGGTCATCCTCGCGAGATGCAAGGACCACTTCGATCTCTACGGCCTCACGGTCGACAAGCTGTCCGGTCTGTATGTCTCGCTTCCGGAGGAGGTGCAGAAGGCCGTCGATACGAGGTCCTCGATGCAGGTATTGAATGCTAACTATGTCCAGTATCAGGCCGGGCAGGCCATGCGTGAGGCCGCCCAGAACCCGTCAGGCGGGACTGCGGGAGCAGGAGTCGGCGTCGGCGCAGGCATCGGGATGGGCTGGACGATGATGGATTCCATGCGACCGCCCCAGCAGCCAGCCCCACAGGGGATGGTTCCCCAGGCAGCCTCGCTGGTGTCATGTCCGAAGTGTGGCGAGATGAATCAGTCTTCAAGCAAGTTCTGCTCGTCCTGCGGCGCTAAGATGGCGGTGGATTTGGCGAAGTGCCCCAAGTGCGACGCGGAGGTTCCAGCGTCATCCAAGTTCTGTTCCGAATGTGGGGAGCAGGTCGCTAGCACCAAGATATGCGCCTCCTGCGGGGCGGAAATCCCCGACTCTGTCAAGTTCTGCCCCGAGTGCGGGAAGGAAACTTGATAGACTCATAAACCGTCCCGGTACAGGAAGACCTTGGCTTCGATCAAGTGTCCGAAGTGCGCAGCCCCCGTCGCATTCGACGCGGGAACGAAGTTCATCAAGTGCTCCTACTGCGATTCACAGATCTATATCGACCGCTCAGGAGCCGGGTTCTATTACGGTGTGCCGTTCGTCATAGATGAAACGAACGCGATGGGGCTGTTCAGGAGATGGGCAGCAGGCCCTAAGAAGGCCAAGGACCTGGACAAGCGCGCTCAGGTGGCATCCGTCCAGAAGCAGTACTTCCCTGTCTACATGCTCAGACGGGATGTCAACGGGAAGGAACAGGTGTTCTTCGAGCCCGCTGGGTCCACCACGCTGCCTGGGCTTCACGCGCTGAAGGTGCCCGCAGGCGACCTCAAGATATTCGACGCTTCGTTCGACACGGGTGGGGCCGAGCTGATCAAGCCGGACATAGAGATGGTGTCGTACGTCGATTCGCTCCCTGGTAAGCCGAAGGAGCAGGCATTAGTCTTCTTCCCCATCTGGCGTCTCTCCTACGTCTTCGAGCAGAAGAGGTACGATGTGGTCGTCGACGCCTCGGCAGGCGAGGTCTTCTCGGCGGTCTTTCCGACGAGGAGCTCAGCCGCGTACATTCTAGTGGCGGTCTTCGGTTTTCTGGCGTTTGCGTTCGAGGGTTTGTTGGCCCTGGACTCCATGGCGCTTGCGCTCGTACTCATGATGCTCACTGTGATAGGTGTGTTCGCGGCCTCTTTCACGGTCGCGAGGAGGCTGTAGGATGGCAGATATATCGGTCGGCCTGAACTGCCCGGCGTGTGGAGGCGCCGTATCCGTCGTCGAGGGTGAGAGCACGCTCCTATGTCCATACTGCAGCTCGACGCTCTTCATCGAGGGCGACCAAGGCGTGACGACGATGGCTTTCAAGAACAGGGTGAACCGGGAGAGCGCGTTGAAGGCGTCACGTCTCTGGTGGTCGAGAGGTTGGAAGGCGAGGGACCTCAAGCGCGTCGGCAGGACGACCGAAGTGTACCCGATATACCTCCCGTTCTGGAGGGCCATGACGAGAGTGGCTGGCTGGATATGTGGCTACGAGATACGGCGCCATACGGACTCCAAGGGGAGAGTCCACGAGCAGAAGGTGCCGAAAGAGGTCATGATTCTCAACGACTACCGATTCTCCGAGATAGCCACCGACCCTGGCGATCTCGGCATACGGTCTCTAAGGAATTTCGCGGGGGAGACGAGCTTCGCGGACTTCGATATGATACCCACGTTCGAAGCGACCACGAGCAAGGACGATGCATTGGCGCGTGCCAGGTCCGATGCTCAATCGAGGGCGCGGTCGTCCGCAAAGGTCTCTCGTGTCACGATGGAGCGGCTGCATGTACTCACGAGGAGACTCTCGATGGTGTACTATCCCATCTGGGTCGTGCGCTACACGTATCGCGACAGGATGTACATGACCACCGTGGATGGCGTCACCGGGCAGGTGCTGTCCGGGCGCGCACCGGGGGACCCTCTCTTCCAGAGCCTCGCGATCACAGCTGGGACTTCGGTGGGCGGCCTCGCGGCCGCGCTCGGAATAATCATGTCTGGCATCGCCGCGGAGTTGATGATAGTCGGGCTTCTCGCGGGCGGCGTCATACTCTACATCACATACAGATTCTTCAGACACGGCTCGGAGATAGTCGAGGGGGAGTTCAAGCACAAACCCGCATCCGTATCGCAGACGATCAAGGAGCTGCAGAGCGCCGCGAGGACATTACAGGAGGCGTACAGATGAGGATCGTCCAGGTGAAGTGTCCCTCGTGCAGCTCGCCCATATACTCGAAGCAGCGTGACCAGCTCTTCTACTGCGAGAAGTGCAACGTGCTTCACACCAGAAACGGTGGCGTTGAGAAGCTGGATTTCGAGATAGCGGAGTTCAACAGGTCGCTCTCGGGCGAGAAGGTGTACGTGCCCTTCTGGAGGCTGTACTGCTCGTTCATCATCCGGTCGAAGAGCGTGGAGGGCGGGCACGTGTTCCGCCTGATGTCATGGATGAAGGACGAGGACGGCAGCGGGACACTGTTCATTTACATACCAGCGGCCGATTTCGACCCCTCTGCGTTCAAGAACCTGGCCATAGGTTACACCGTCTCCTCACCGAAGTATGGTTCAAGGCTAGATTTCGGTGGTGCGCGTCGTATGCCTGCTGTGATGTCCAGGGAGGAGGCGGTCGAGCTGGCGGACTTCGTAGTCGTCACAATGGAGGCTGAGAAGCCGGGGGTGCTGCAGAGGCTCGACTATTCCCTTACGGTGAACAGCTCGAAGGTCGTCTACCTCCCGTTCATCATGGGTCAGAGCGGATTGAAGTCGGCTCTGTGAGCTTCATCCCCGACGCTTTCTTTTCAGGAAGTCCTTCACGATCGTCCCGTGGTCGAACGCGAATTCGGGCAGCTTGCTCAATGGCACCCATTCTGCCGATTGCGCATCGTCCCCTGCCTTCAGTCGTCCCCCGACGGCCCTCAGTTGATAGACGGCGGTGACGAAGTGCCCCCTGGGGTCTCTCTTCGGGTCAGAGTAGACGCCGACCAGGTCCACTATCTCTGTGACGACCCCTGTCTCCTCCCGGACCTCCCGTGTCGCGCAATGCTCTGCCTTCTCCCCGTACTCCAGAAAGCCACCAGGGAGGGCATAGGATCCTTTGAACGGCTCCTTCCCTCTTCTGATCAGAAGTATCTTGTCTCGCTTGACCACGATTCCGTCGACCGTTACAGACGGCTTCCTCCAATGGTTCTCGAGCTGACTTTTCAGTGATTCGGCCTTGTTCTCGTACTCCATCAATATCTTCTCGCCGAGTTCGGTGAGTTGGGTGGCTCCTCCATCCCTTCCACCTCTCGCGGACACGACTATGTCTCCTCCGGCGTTCTCGGATATCCTCTGAAGGATATCCCAAGCATGCCTGTACGACATGCTCATCTCTATGGCGGCCTTGGACAAGGATCCATACTCGCGTATCTTGCGAAGCAATGTGGCCCTGCCATCGCTCACGATGAACCTGTTGCCGTCCACCAGCCACATCTTGAGCTTCAAATCGTACATCGCGTTCACCGACGGCTCATCTGATTCATGCGTAATTACACTTTGCCGGGCAAGTCGAGATCAGAGCGCCTTCTTCATGCGTTTCTCGATCGAGTAGAAGCAGTGGGGGTTGTTGTGCATCTTGTCCGTCAGCGCGAGGGACACGGAATTGCACCCGCCTCCGCACTTGGCGCCGTACTTGCACCCCGCGCAGTTCTCCCCGAGATGTTCTCGACTGAACTTCCTTGTGTACGAGAAGGCATCGGGGTCGTTCCAGATGTCCGCGAAGGCCCTGTCCCTCACATTCCCCTCGATGTACCGGTCGTTCCCCATGGACAGACAGCCGACTATGCCGCCGTTGCTGGTTATGCCTATCGTCGAGATGCCCGCTGTGCATCCATCCCACGAGCATCCCGGAAGGACCTTTGAGAAGTATCCGTAGCAGTGGGCCCCAGCAACCCTCATCCTGTCCTGTATATCCCTGATCCTCTCCTTGGCGATGAACAACGCGGTGGAGTAGAACTCTTCTGGGGACAAGGTCTGCTCTTTGCTGAAGTTGCCGAAGGGCATGGCGGTCTGGATCTGCCAGTTGACATCCTTCGGCCTCAGCAGCTCTCTCAACTCTGGCAGGTCCTTGTAGTTGAGTTTGCTCACAGTCGTGATGACCGTTGTCTGCACGCCGCGGGCCTTCAGCAGATCGATAGCCTCAACAGTCCTTGCCCAGGTTCCTTGTCCGCGTATCGTCTCATGGATATCCATCATGCCGTCCAAGCTGATGCCGACAACCACAGGCTTCAGTTGTTGGATGCTGTCCACATATTGCGCTATCAGCAATCCGTTCGAGACTATGCTGAGATTCATCCCTAGCTGGACCACGCATTTCGATATAGCGACGAAGTCCTCCCTGAGGAGCGGCTCTCCACCCATGAGCGACACCTCCTT
>JAEHCN010000016.1 GCA_020696395.1 Thermoplasmata archaeon
GCAAGCTTCGCTTCGATGAACTTCTCCTGAGCCTCGTCCGCCTCCTTCCTGAGAGCGTCAGCCTCGTCGTACAGTCTCAGCATCATGTCGTGTTCTGCCTGTGCTTTCTCAGCCAGCTCTGCGACCAGTTTGTGGAACTGCTCGGCTTGGTCCTTCGCGTCGCGCGCCTCCTTCCCAGCCGCGCGAACCTCCGCGAACTGCTCGATCTCCTTCTCCATGGCCTGCAGTTTGCCTGAAAGATGCGACATCTGCTCGACGAGACTCCGTTCCTTTTCTGGAGTGAGAACAGAGGTCATGTGCGTCTTCTCGAGCGCTCTCAACTCGGCCCTTATCCGCCGGACAGAGACCCCGTCCTTGGGCGTCTTCTCCCTCCTTAGCGTCTGTACCTTGTCGCTGAGATCGTTGAACTTCTCGTTCCAGTCGTCCCTCTTGACCTTGACTTCACGCACTTCGGCGTTGAGCTTGTCGCGGTTCTCGCGTCTGGCGTTCGCTTCGTCTATGAGCTTCCTGACCTGCGAGTTCAGCTCGTCTCTCCTGTCCGCCCACTGCCTGGTCTTCTCGTTGAGGTCGTCTCTCTGACGCCTGTGTCTCTCGGCCTCACCATTCTGACGAGAACGCTTCTCCTCGAGCTCTTCAATCATCTCAGCCATGGCACCAACGCCCTCAGAACAGAAAGTCTGGACGCACCAGGGACAATACTGGCTCATATTTATATCGTTTTCTGTCGCTGAGCTCTTCATACGGCGTAATAAGTGCATCACCGGCGTGATGTATCGAGCCCCCCACAGAGAGTGCCTGGCGCGATCTATCTATGTGACAACCGGCTGTGACAATGCCTGCAATGCGTCTATATCCCATGCCCGACATGTATCTGGGTCTTCTCAGAGAAGAAATGAAGAAGACTTGATGAGGGGCAATCAGATTCTTCCATCGTGAGAAAAGGTCATAGGAGCGGAAGAAAAGAGGAAGGGGTCTAGCTCCGGCCTCAATCCGGCCCGATTGAATCCAGAAACGGACCTACTGGCCATCTTTTCGTATTATCACGGGTGATTACTGAATCGACACGGCCTTTAACTGCTCGCGACGATAGTCTACTCAGTAGCACGATCCAGAAGTGTCATGGTGAGTGCTGAGGCCCCCAGCGATGACCGAGAAGAAAGTCACCGAGAAATCGTCGATATTCGACAGGCTCCGCTCGAAGTCTATGGATCAGCGTGAGATGGTCTCGCTCCGTGTCGAGAAGAAGCCCCTGGTGAGGATTGTAGAGGCGAAGCCCAAAGCAATCCGACACATGTCTGAGAGTATTGGAGAGGATTCGTTGAGCGAGGACGGCCTGAGGATAACCGAGGCTGTAGTCGAGGGTGTGGCCTCGGCCCCGGAGCGCGCCAAACGCGCTGAGACCAGGAGTGCCACCCCCGCCCCAAAGCCAGTCAGGGCGTTCTCATGCCTAGCGTGCGGAGCCCCGATGCCCGTGGACAGTCACACGTGCCCAAGATGTCACGCGAAGTATCTCCTCGACTTGCTGCCGCAGTCCGTCGCGGATCTTGAGTACGCAGAGTCGACTTTGGCCGGGAGCCGCGATTACGGGGAGGACGATGGAGAGGACATTGGCTTCGACGAATTCCCAGTGATCTATTTCGACGCCGAGGGAGGGGTCATGAACTACCTCGAGCACAAGGGGGGCGAATCAGACTTTGTACTCGAATGCATTAACTGCAATACACTCATCCAACTGGATATCGACCGTTGCCCCCTTTGCGGCCACCCGCTCGAGGTCTCAGATGTCGGTCTTCTGAACCTCATACAGGGCAGCGATTTCGACGAGGGTTGTCCCTCGGAACTCGAGTGTCCTCACTGCGGAGAGCACGTCACCCTGCGTGATGGTTGCTGCCCTGCATGTGAATCCGTGATAGTAGACCTCTCGCCAGGAAGCCCCGGCAAGAAGGTCGTGCCGTTGATAAAGGCGGAGAACGTGGTCTTCATACACATAGATCTCGAGACGGGGGACCTTAATTTCCTCCAGAAGCATCTCAACAGAGTGGCGATTGAACACGCGTCCATACAGTTGGACGGGATTGGCAACGATGGAGTCAATGAGGACTGGCGGAGCCGGTCCAGGACCTGAAGGTGTCGGCGATGGATCCTTTCGACATGTTCAACCTGGTCCTTGACAAGCACACGTCCAGGATACTCGACTTCACTAGTGACAGGTCGTTCAATGCTGGTGAGTTAAGCGAGCTCGTCGGAATCCCCCTTGCGGCGTGCTACAGACGAATCCGCGTGCTGAAGAGGGCGGGCCTGCTGAAGGAGGATTCCAAGGTCCAGTCCGAAGGGGGGAAGTCAGTATCTGCCTACAAATCCACGATGGACGGTGCTGAGGTAGTCCTTGAGGACGGTCGTCTTAGGATACAGATGAGGGTGGCCGGCAAGAACGCCAAAGATGAGATAGACTTCTCGACCGAGGCCACGATGCTCTGGTGGCAGCAGCCCAGGAAGAAGATATAGTGATGAGCCTTGCGGCCTCCCTATCCCGCCTTCTCTAGGTTGTCTGCCCTCCTCGTGAACATCCTCGCCTCGCTCTCATGAAGACGGCTCTTCTCGAGGAATCTGGCAGCTCGCGACCTGAACTTGGCAGCCTTCTCAGTCCGAAGAGACGCTCCGCGATCCTTCTTCTTGGCGATCTCCTCCTGCTTCGCTGCCTTGCGCTCATTGGTGGCGATCTTGTTTTGGATGGCGTCCGGGCTGAGGTCCGACTTCTTCTCTGAGGCGCCCGCCAGCTCGCTCTCGTATTCCTTTATTAGGGCCCTGTAGCCGTCAGCCTTCGCCTGTTTCTCGTCCGATTTCTCTCTGAGTGCCACGGCTCTCGAGGAGTTCTTCTGCGCCTTCGCCTGGTTGGCTTTGTATTTGTGATAGAGCTTCGCCGCCGTGTGGCTATGTTCATGAGCCTTCTTCCTGAGAACGGCGACATCCTGATACGCCTCGGCCGCGGCTCTGCTCATTCTCGCAGTCTTTATCTCTTCCTCCTTCTCGTCGTCCGTGGTCTCCTTCGGGGCCTTTTCCTCAGCCTTCGCCGGCTTCTTGGCTTCAGGCTGCTCGACCTTCGCTGGCTTCACCTCGCTGCGCTTTGGCTCGGACACAGGTTGAGACCTCTTCGTCAGGAAGTCGTCCACATCATCATCGCTCTTCTGGAAATCCTTCTTCATGAGATACCATTCCTCCCCTGAGATTGAGCGGACACTCCGTTCGATTCCAGGACTGAATTCAAGGCATCAGATGAATATCGCTGGTCATAAGGCTTTTCATCAGAGGGACGAGGAAGGACGCAGATGTCAAAGCGTTTCAGGGTCGCCTCTGAAGCGCTTCTTGTGGTTGGATGGAGGAAGATATATACCCGCTCATGCGATTGGCGTCAATCGGGAGGGATTCCCACGGTTAAGGCGTGCATATTGGTCAACTGCAAGTTGCTTAAGATGAGGAAGGTGGTGCAAGTCGCCAAGCGAGAGCCAGGAGTGAAAGATGCGTTTCCGGTTCATGGAAGATGGGACCTCGCGGTCGAAACAGAGGACCTCGAGCTGAGTGACATCGCCGATATCGGCATGCACATCTACAGGACAGAGGGTGTCGAGATCGTCGAGACCTTGATAGCGTTCCCAGAGGCAAAGAGAGGTGATTGAGAATGGTCAAAGCACTCGTTCTAATCATGCTGGAACCGAAGACTTTCGAGGATGCGAACAAGATCATCCGCATCCCAGGAGTCAAGGATGGTTTCCTGGTGTTCGGACACTACGACTACACCGCGTTCGTGGATGTACCCAGCCTCGACAAGGTCACCGAGATATCTGAGAAGATCCAGAGACTCAAGTTCGTCAGGTTCGTGGAGACGCTGATCGAGAGGTGAGCCAGCTCCTCGCCCTTGAAACCCCTTACATTCTTCATAATAGTCAGGCTGTCTCTGGCGGGTTCGGATTTAGCGCCTCCGACCCTCGGCCATTCCGGCGCGAGCCTATGAGGGGAGGCCGCGGCTAGTCTTTCATCCTTCATAGGATTCGTTGGTTAACCATTTTATATGCGAATCATAATCCAGAGCGGAACTGAGTCGGGGAGAGCATCATGGTAGACATAACATTGGTTATCCCGATAGCCGGGATCGTCGGGTTGGCGTTCGCAGGGTATCTGACCTGGTACGTTTTCAAGAAGGACCTCGGTAGCCCCGAGATGCAGGAGATCGGTGACGCCATCAGACAGGGCGCGATGGCGTTCATGAAGAGACAGTACACAACCATCGCCATCATCAGCGTGCTGCTTGGCATACTGATCGGGGCACTGATCGACCCCAAGCCGTACGTCGGTCTGGCCTTCCTGGTCGGGGCAGGATCGTCAGCCCTGTCAGGGTACATCGGGATGTACGTTAGCGTCAGGTCGAACATTCGCACAGCGGCGGCCGCTAGACGCAGCCTCAACGAAGCGCTTGTGGTATCATTCAGGGGGGGCGCGGTCTCGGGCATGGCCGTGGTGGCCCTGAGCCTGATTGGCGTAGCAGGCGTGTTCTACATACTAAACACAGGTCTAGACTTCACGATAGGGCATTCCTTGGATGCGGCCATTGGCTTCGCGTTTGGCGCCAGCTTCTCTGCGCTCTTCGCGCAGCTGGGTGGCGGAATATACACTAAGGCGGCCGATGTGGGGGCGGACCTCGTCGGCAAGCTAGAGGCGGGCATTCCAGAGGATGACCCTAGAAACCCCGCAGTTATCGCGGATCTTGTTGGAGACAATGTCGGGGATTGCGCCGGAAGAGGCGCCGACCTGTTCGAATCCACAGCTGCCGAGAACATCGGCGCGATGTTGCTGGGTCTTGCCCTCTACGTGTTCTGGACGGAGGGAGTGCCTGCAAGTCACAGATGGACCGAGACCGATGCACTGGTATGGATCTTCTTCCCGCTCGTCGCACGGGCGTTCGGGATAATCGCGTCAATGGTCGGCGTAATGGTGGTCCGATTGAAGCGCGAGGACAAGGACCCGATGGCCGGCATTAACATCGGCTATTATGTCACCTGTGCACTGGCGGCCTTCTTCTTCTTTGTTGCGACCAAGTACATGTTCGGTGACGCGTACCTCTACTTCTTCGGCGCCGGGTTGATTGGCATCGCCCTCAGCATTGTGATTGTGTACATAACGCAGTATTACACATCCGGCAGCTGGAGGCCCGTAAGGGAGATAGCTAAATCGTCCAGTACCGGCCCCGCGACGAACATCATCACCGGGCTGTCGATTGCGCTTGAGTCGACGGCGTTGCCGGTCATTGCGATAATCGTGGCGCTTCTCGGGGCTTTCGGACTCGGTCAGATGGCTGCTCCGACGGATCTTCCAGAGGGCGTCCTCAGTGATACCGACAAACTCGTCTATGGATTCTACGGGACAGCAGTGGCCACGATGGGGATGCTCGCAACCTGCGCGTTCATACTTGCTACGGACACATTCGGGCCGATAACCGACAATGCGGGCGGCATAGTCGAGATGTCGAACCAGCCTGAGGAGATCCGGCGTAGGACTGATAGGCTGGATGCGTGCGGCAACACCACCAAAGCCCTGACGAAGGGGTATGCGATGGGGAGTGCCGCCCTGGCCGCCTTCCTCCTGTTCGGAGCGTATTTCGAGAGGGTAGCCCTCGCGAGAGACGTGGACCTGAGCGAGGCATTCAAGGTAGACATCGCCCAGCCAGATGTGTTTGTCGGAGCCCTCGTAGGAGCGATGTTGGTGTTCCTGTTCGCCTCGTTGGCAATCAGGGCGGTCGGAAAGGCTGCGCACAAGATGATAAACGAAGTCAGGAGACAGTTCAAGGAGATTCCTGGCATAATGGAGAGGACGGCGAAGCCCGACTATGCGCAATGTGTGGACATCGCCACGAAGGGTGCACTGAGGGCGATGGTGCTGCCTGGCCTACTGCCGGTGCTGGTCCCCGTCACGTTCGGCATACTGATGCGCCTCGCGGGCTATGACGCGCCCCAGGCCGTCGGGGCCCTACTCATAGTCGGGACGATTACGGGGATAATGGTCGCGAACATGTTCAACAACGGCGGAGGTGCCTGGGATAACGGAAAGAAGTACATCGAATCGGGCAACTACGGGGGAAAGGGCACGCCAGCTCATGCAGCCGCGGTCGTGGGCGACACGGTGGGCGACCCGTTGAAAGACACCGCCGGACCGTCAATCCATGTCTTAGTGAAGCTTGTGGCGACTGCCACTCTCGTGTTCGTGGGACTGTTCGTGGTCTAGGGCTGGTGGCAAGAACTGCCACTGGCAAACAATATATACAACCACAAGCATCGAGTGGACCGCGAGCTATCGAATCAGAGGGCTGTCTGAATGTATGTAATCGCATCGAAAGAGGACGTAATCAGGATACCTCCGGACCTTCTTGGAGAGGATTTCGACAAGCTCTCGGAGAGACTGACTCAGGAATCCTTTCAGAACAAGGTGGAGGGGGACGGTAGTTACAACGTTCTCGTGAAGGGCATAGAGCCCGTCGGGGAAGGACGGATAATCCACGGCGACGGAGCGGTCTATCAGAAGGTGAAGTTCGATGCTCTGATGTTCCGGCCCCTGCTGCACGAGATCGTTGAGGGGACTATCTGTGAGATACTGAAGTTCGGGGCGTTCGTGCGCTTTGGTCCGTTGGACGGCCTGCTCCACATAAGCCAGATAATGGACGATAGGATCGATGTCGATATCGACGGACGCAGGCTACTGGGAAAGGAAACCAAGAGGGAGCTGAGGCTTGGCGACGCCGTCCGGGCAAGGGTGGTTTCTCTGAGCATCAATGAGCGCAGCCCTAGAGAGAGTAAGATCGGCCTGACCATGAGGCAGCCAGGGCTCGGCAAGCTGGAGTGGCTGGAAGAGGACCGTAACAAGGGTAAGGATGAGAAGAAATGAAGGTTGAGAAGGCCTGTAAAAGCTGCAGCTCCATGACGGAGGAGGACAAGTGTCCCCTCTGTGGAGCCGACACCTCCAAGGAGTGGCAGGGATATGTAGTGATCCTTGACCACACGAAGTCTGAGATAGCGAGGAGGATGAGCATCCATGTCAACGGGAAGTTCGCCCTCCGAGTTCGGTGACGACTTCCCGAAACACGACCTTCGCCTTCCTGAGGAGCTCCGAGAGGAACTCTCAAGGCAGATAGGCGAGATGGTCCCGGACGAGGCTCTTGGGGACCGACTCAAGGGCTGTCCAAAGGTCGTGTGTGTGGGCGATGTTGTCACGATGACACTCCTTCAGAAGAACATCGAGCCCGATGTGGCTGTGTTCGATTACAGGACAAGGCGGTCTAAGGACGAGAGCGCGAAGGAGAGGATCGCCGGAATGAGGGGCACCCTCATCAAGGTGCAGAACCCGCAGGGTATGATCACCAGGGAACTGTGGCGCGTGATGAGGGACGCCGTGCAAGGCCAGGGCAGGGTGAAGATCGAGGTGGCCGGCGAGGAAGACCTTGCTGCACTCGTCGCGATCGCCTGCTCTCCAGGCGGGACGTGCGTAATATACGGCCTCCCGGCGCGGGGGCTCATGCTAGTCCCTGTGGACGACGCCACTCGGGCGTTCGCAACAAGCGCAATAAGGCGCATGAGGCGGTGAGACGATGGAAGTAGAGATAGTCTCTAAGAACGAGAATCAGCTGCTTGAGAGGACAGAGGTCAAGTTCAAGGCGACCCACCTCAAGGAAGGAACGCCGCAGCGGGACGCAGTCAGGGACAAGATCGCATCGCTGCTGAAGGTGCCCAAAGAGAGGGTCGTCGTCGACTCGATGAACAGCGAGTTTGGCAGGATGGAGACGGTCGGCTATGCCAAGGCGTACAAATCCAAGGAAGCCGCGTTGAAATTCGAGCGGGAGCACATCCTCATCAGGAACAAGCTCAAGGAGAAGGCGGTGACAGCGAAGAAGGGCGCTCCTAAAGCTCCCGCGGCGGCCGAAGCCGCGGTTGCTGAGAAAGAATAGATGGCTATTGGATAAGGACGGTGACGATTCATGGTGGCTGAGAAGGGCAAACAGGCAAAGGCGAAGACTCCGAGGAAGGCGAAGAAGGATTATTACAAGCTCGAGGGAGATAAGCTCACCAGGACGAAGAAGCATTGCCCGAAATGCGGTCCTGGGGTCTTCATGGCCGAGCACAAGGACCGGACGTCCTGCGGGAAGTGCGGCTACACAGAGTTCGTCAAAGGCAAATGAGCACGCACATCATCTGAAGTAAGTTCTTATACGCTTCCGGCTGAGATATGCCAGTATGAATATGTTGAACAGGATGGTCCAAACTGGGGCCCCCGGATCGGCCCTGACGGGTATCAATATCATGCTTATAACTGCGAAGAGGATTGCGGCATCGCGACCTTTCGGCCTCTTCTTCGGGCCCATTCATGTCCATTGAGATAACCCCTAGCCAGATGGAACGACAGTATCGCGATTGCGAGGAAAATGATACCGATGACAGTGAAGATTGCGGGCAGACTCCGGAGAAGATTCTCATCGGCGAACGAGGACAGACTCGTCTGCACCTCGGGATCTGTGACGATCATCGCCAGGAAGAAGAATATGATCGCCTGGATTAGGAGTTGGATTCCGGACACTGTCTGCAGGAGCGCCAGGACAGTTACTCCGAATGGTCTCTTCCGTTTCTTCGAGCGTCTTGTTTTCATCCAGCTCCTCTCTCGGGCCGAGAGTGCTCATGATATTAGTGTTCTGCGCAAGCATGCGCCCGCCAGAAAGGTTAATAGCGGAGGCAGGTTACGGGCGAAGCAGACTATCAATCCCCATAGCTAGGAGTTGATGAACATCGAAACGTGGTTTCTGCTCTCATCCTTCGTAGTCCTGCTATGGGGTGTGAGCGGCGTATTCGCCAAATACAGTACGGGTAGACTTGGCGTTGCGCGAGTCGCCCTTCTCATCACCGCCGTTGAAGGCCCTCTCTACATCGCCGCCTTCATACTCCTGAGGGAACCGCACGCCTTCACCCTCTATGAGGTCGTCCTGGCTACCGGATCGTGTATGCTTGGTATTTTCGGATATCTATGTTACTTCGAGTCGATCTTGCAGGGGAAGGTGGCGATAGCCGGAACGATTTCCGCGGGATATCCTGTGCTCACGGTTCTAGGTGCGGTGCTGTTCCTTTCGGAATCGCTCACGGCACTGCAGGGGTTTGGCATCGTGGCAATCATGGCCGGGATGCTCTTCATCTCGTACGAGCCAAACCCGAACGCGACTGGTGCGATGAGCCGACGATCGCTGATATTTGCCGGGCTCGCATTCTTCGCTTGGGGCGCGTGGAGCTTCTCGTCGAAGGTGGCGATCGACATGATCGGCCCAGGAAACATCTTCGGATTCTACGTCATATCATCGTTCGCGGCCCCATTGATGTATGCGTGGTTCAGGACCATGTCGCGCGGGGAAGACGTGAAGAGCGACCCCTCTAAGACGGCGTGGTCCTTCGGTGTGATTGCCCTGGCGGTGAATGTCATAGGCGCCTTCGCTTACTCGTACGCGTTGGATAGCGGTTCTGCCTCTTTGGTCGTTCCCATATCCAGCGCATATCCAATAGTGACTGTGGTTCTCGCCTTGGCAATCCTCAGGGAGCGTGTGAATGTCGGCCAGGCGATCGCATTGGTCGGCGTCGTCACCGGCCTTGTCATGATAGGCATCACAGTGTGATAGAGCAGGGCTCACGGTAGATGGGGAGAATGAATCGCGCTTGCCGCCATTAGAGAAGGTAGATATACGGACACCGCTTTCCAACACCCTGGGCCCGTAGTGTAGCTTGGATATCACAGGGGCCTCCGGACCGCCGAGAACGCGGAGGGAAAGCCCCGAACTCGGGTTCGAAAGGCGAACGGTCATCCGTTCCCCGAACATCCCGACGGGCCCGCCTCTCACCTCCATCATCATATTATATCCTGGCTGGCATTTCTGACTCGATGCATCTCACGAAGGATGAGGAGCACGTCCTGGCTGGCGAGGAAGGTGCTGCTAGGCAGAAAGCGATGGAACTCCTCGTCTCGTTGGGGGATATCTATGGCGCGGAGCGTCTGATCCCCGTGAAATCCGCCCAGGTGTCAGGGGCATCATTCAAGACGATAGGTGATGCAGGCATACAATGGCTCGAGGACATGTCCGAAGGGACGCGCGCCTCTGTGCCGTCGATGGTGAACCCTCTTGGGCTCGACATGCGACGGTGGCGGTCCATGGGGGTATCCCCCGATTTCCACGGCAAACAAGCGAGAATCGTCGCAGCATACAGGTCAATGGGGCTCCTTCCGGTCTATTCGTGCACGCCGTACCTTGCAGGGTATCGACCGCGACGAGGTCAGCATCTCGCATGGGCAGAATCCTCGGCGACAGTGTTCGCGAATTCATACATAGGAGCCCGCACCAACCGTGAGGGAGGCCCTTCTGCGCTGGCCTCAGCGATAATAGGGAAATCTCCGGAGTACGGCCTCCACCTTGACGAGAACAGGCTTCCGAAGGTTGAGGTGAACCTTCCTTCAGTACCGGAAGGCCTCGTCCCGCTCGCAGGATATACGGCAGGAAAGGTCGCGGGAAACAGGATACCGCTCATATCTGGCCAGGCTTTCGCTGAGGACGAGCACAAATCGTTCGGCGCGGCCATGGCTGCGACTGGTGCTGTGTCGATGTACGTGTCGAAGGGTACTGTCGGGCACGTGAGGAGCCGTGGCATCGACCGCTCCATGATAGAGGAGAGGGTCACGATATCATCTCGGGACCTGAGACGGTGCGCCGAGGAGCTGTCGGGAGACGATGAGTGGGACTTGGTCGCAATCGGATGCCCGCACAGCTCGACACGTGAACTCGCACACATGGCGAGGAAGTTGAAGAACCGCAGGCCGAGGAGGAACTGCGATGTTTGGTTCTGCACCTCAAGGATGGTTCATTCGAGATGTCCGCAGCACATTGCGACGCTCAGGAGGTTCGGAAAAGTCCTGTGCGATACGTGCATGGTCGTGGCTCCGATCGAGGAGATGTACGCGCGGACTGCGACGAACTCGGGCAAGGCTATGGTCTATCTACCGACTCTTGGAAGGCAGACGGCATCATTCCGGACGACGGACCAGCTGTTGGAGGCGATATCACGATAATTCAAGGAAGACGGATACGTGCTGGCAGAGCGACAGGAACCGCGCTCGCCTGCGAGACCCCCTTGTCATTCCTAGGAGGGGTCGATACATCGAACGGCGTAGTCTTGGACCCCGAGTGCTCGCTCATCGGTGAATCCGTGCGAGGGAGAATCCTCTGTTTTCCTTTCGGGATAGGAAGCACGGTCGGCTCATACGCTATGTATCAGCTCAAGCTGAACAAGGTCGCTCCAAGAGCGATCATAAACCGTTCGGCAGAGGCTATAGTCGCCACGGGAGCTATAATGTCAGAGATTCCGATGGTGGACAACGTCGACACATCCCTCATCAAATCCGGTGATAGGGTTGTGGTAGACGCTGCAAATGGGACCGTCGAAATCCGGGATGTGACGGAACGACACGTGGTGACTAGCATACTTCGGAACAGGGGCAGGGTGCTGATACTCAAACGAAGCGACAAGGTGGGGTCATATCGAGGTTCCTGGGCGGGGGTATCGGGTTTCGTCGAGAAGGACGAGGGCGACGAGGAAGCAGCGAGGAGAGAGATCGTCGAGGAGACTCGTTTCACGAATGCCCGTCTTTCCAGAAGAGTACCTGCAAGGGGGTTTAGGCACAACGACAGCGTCTGGACGGTTCATCCTTTCCTGTTCGATGTGAGCTCCCGAGACGTAAGCATCGACTGGGAGCACGAAGCTTACGCCTGGATTCTCCCGGGCGAGCTGAAGGATTACACGACGGTGCCCGGGCTTGGCGCGGTGATGAATGACCTGCTGAGTCGAACTAGCCCATGATGGTGTGGTCGACCTCCCTCTCGAGGAGGTTGAGCTGATGACTCTCGAGGGTCGACCTGTTGACAGCCATCAGCAGGATTGACTGGTTTATCGCCACCTGGTCCCTTAGCGACTGTATCAGTCTCAGCACGGTGATGAAGTTGTTGTTGGTTATCAGATACTCGAGTCCGTCGAGCAGGACTATTCCGCCATCGGCCTCGGATAGGAACTGTTCCAGCGACAGGCTCAGTTTCTCGAGATCCTTCGGACGTATCGCGTTGTCTCTGCCCACATTCGACAACCACACGATCGGGACATCCTTCAGGTCGAACTTGGAGCGTATCTTCGCAGGATAGTTCCTTGTTATGCAGTAACCCTTGACGCCCTTCTTCAGCGTGCTTATGAACAGATGATAGGAGGTCTCCGGTCGGTCCTCCTCGACCAGGTAAGAGAACGACCGCTCCAGCTCCCTCACAGGTTCCGCGGCAACCTCAGAGGCCTGAGTCTCCCCCTCTGGCGGCCTCTGAGGGGGTTCCTTCACGAGGGTCGGCTTCGAGATCTCCTCGGATTCACTCGGAGGCGTAGCTGAAGCCTCCTCCTGGACGGCGGACGGTGCAGTCGGAGGGGGCGCGGCGGCTGCCTCTCCCTTGTGGAAATGATCGTAGACGTGCTTCGCATCAAGTTTCGTGACCCCTTCGACGAGGGCAAGGTCCTCCTGACCGGCATCCTTGAGCGACTCAATCGAGTTGTGCCCCGCGTCGAACAACAAGATAGCCTTATCCATCGTCATGCCTGGAATGGCTGTGAGCACGTCCAAGCTTTCCTTCATCTTCAAAGACGTGATGCCCACCAGGAAGCTCTCTCCGACGACGTTCCACTCGACAATGTACTCCCCTGTTGGACTTACGGCGACCTCAAGTTGCCTCGCGCGGGTCTCTCGGGATATGTGGTCCCGCCACGTTTCGATCGCGCCCTCAATCTTCTTGGAGCATTCGACCTCAACACGTATGAACTCCTCGACCTGAAGCCCCATGTCCTTACGCATCTGTTGGATACGCCGTATCACCTCGCGGGCGAATCCTTCCGCTTCCAGGGCGGGGGTCACCTCAAGATCTAGGTACACAGTCCCTTCGCTGAACTCAGCACTGATGACATCTGGTGGGAGGGTCGACGTGAATGAGACCATGTTAGGCAGGATCTTCACCAGCTGCCCCTCGATACCGAGAGAATACTCACCCTTGTCGATCCCGGCCTTGATGGACTTGGCTGGTCTGTTCTTGAGAAGGACCGCTATCTTGCTTGACCACTGGCGGTAGACCTTGCCGATTGCATTCGGGTTAGGAACCACGCTCAGAACCATCTCGTCCCATTCCTCTCCGACTGGTATCATCTGAAGGGTCTTTATGTTGTTCTGGGACAGCAATGGCCCTTTCAACCGGAGAAGAGCGTCAGCTGCCTCGTCGGAACGAGGCTTCAAGACAATCCTCCTGAGAGGCCATCTAAGGTTGATGTTCGATTCCTGTCTGATCCTCGCGACGACCTCGGAGATCTCTCGAACTAGGTCCATCCCCCTGTCCAGACCCTCGTCGATCCATTCTGAGTTATAGGACGGCCACTTGACCATGTGGACGCTCTCCTCGCGTCTATCCAGATTGAGATGCATAGCCTCCGATATGTGAGGCGTGACGGGCGCTAGCAGGGAAGCACAGGTCGATATTGCCTCATGCAGCACCTTGAAAGCGACCGTCTTATCGACGTCGTCTCCCTCCTTCCACAATCGGTCCCTCACGAGCTTCACATACCACCGCGAAAGGTCCTCCACGACGAACGAGTCTATCGCTCTGGTGGCCTTGTGGAGCTCGTAGGCCTCCAGGGACTCTGTGACGTTTCTCTTCAGCGCCTCGAGCTTCGAGATCATCCAGAGATCCTCCGCTTTCATCGAATCCATCAGCTGTTCGACCCTCTTGCTCATGGGGTTGAACTTGTCTATCGACATGTACAGAGCCGCGAACTTGTAGACGTTCCACAGGATGTTCAAGGTCCTGTTCGCGGCCTTGACACCCTCTTGCTGGAACTGCACATCCTCCCAGGGGGCGTTGGCTTTCATGAGATAGAATCTTAGAGAGTCCGCCCCGAGTGTGTTGACGACGCCCACGGGGTCTATCACTTTGCCCTCGCTCTTGGACATCGCCTCCCCCTGAGGCATCAGAGCCCACCCGTGCATCAGGACAGAGTTGTAGGGGGACTTCCCGAAGGCGAGCGTCCCTGTCACCAGCTGAGAGTAGAACCATCCTCGGGTCTGGTCGTGCGCCTCGGTGATCCATTCGCTCGGCCACCATCTGTCGAAGTCCTCTTTCGTGGCAGGATAGCCGAGGGATGCCCATGAGCACACACCAGCGTCGAACCAAACATCGAGGACATCAGGAACCCGCGACATCGTCAGCTGACACTTCTCACACCTGAATGTCAGCTTGTCTATCCATGGTCTGTGGACATCCATCCCCTCGATGTACCCATCTGCCTCGCGGAGCTCATCTACTGATGATACGACCCGCACGTTGCCGCATGCGCATGTCCAGATGGGGATCGGCGTTCCCCAGAACCTCTGCCTGCTTATGCACCAGTCCCGCGCGTTTGCTATCCAGTCGTTCTGGCGGCTAGTCCCAGCCCAATCCGGATACCATTTCACCTTGTTGTTGGCATTTGCCAGCTCGTCTTTGAATTCGGTGACCTTCAGGAACCACTGGTCCGTGACCCTGTAGATGATCGGTTTCCTACATCGCCAGCAATGGCCGTACCTGTGTGTGACCTGTCCCTGGTGGAACATAGCTCCATTCTCAACGAGGTCGCTCATTACGACATCGTTAGCTTCCTTGACGTTCCTCCCCGCGAGATGCTCGCCCACCTCGTCGGTATAGCTGCCGTCCTCGCCGACCGGGCAGAACGGCTCAAGGCCGAATTCTAGTCCAAGCTCAAAGTCTTCGGGACCGTGTCCAGGCGCGATATGCACGACTCCGGTGCTCTCCGCCGTCACAGTTACCAGAGGGAGCACCGCATGCACCCATTCACCAGCTACACTCTGCTGATAAGGAATCAGATCGCTCAATGGATGGCTGTAATGTAGTCCCACCAGCTCGGCCCCCTTAACGGTCTCGAGCAGCTTCACATCCTCAATCTGGGCAAGGTCCTTCAGCTCGTCGACCTTCTCCTCGAGGACGACCAGCGTTTCCTCCGTGGTGCCTCTTCTGGCACGAATGCGTACGTATGTCAAGTCTGGATGAACCGCCGAGGCGAGGTTCCCTGGGATCGTCCAGGGCGTGGTCGTCCAGACCAGCAGATACTCACCGGTTCGCTCAACGAGGGGAAACTTGACGTATATGGATGGGTCCGTCTCATCCCAGTACTCAATTTCCGCCTCTGCAAGGGCCGTCTCGCATCTAGGACACCAAGGGAGCACCCTCAGGTCCACAGCGAGCAGACCCTTATCATAAGCCTGGCGAAGGGTCCACCAGATTGATGCGATGTAAGGCGGGTCGATGGTCGTGTAGGGCTGCTCCCAGTCCATCCATATCCCGAGCAGCTTGAACTCCTCCGTCATCTTGGACTTGAACTTCAAAGCGAAATCACGACATGTCTCGATGAATCTCTCCATGCCCTGCTCTTCGATCTCCTTCTTGGACTTGATGTTTAGTGCCTGCTCTACCTTGACCTCGATGGGGAGTCCATGCATGTCGTAGCCCGGCTGGTCGCGAACATAGAGCCCCTGCATCCTCCTGAAACGGATGATGATGTCCTTCAGGACCTTGTTCCACGCGGTCCCGATGTGAATCGAACCCGTGGTGTACGGCGGCCCGTCTAGTATGTAATAGGCCTTCCCAGATTCCGAAGCCTTCTTGACCTTGTCGTAGGTCCGGGTGCGCTCCCACATCGCCCGGATGTCTTTCTCTAACTGGACGGGGGAGTAGTTCTCGTCCACTTGACGCATAATTAATCTTCCGTGAACCATATTGATGGCAGGTATTTTAAAGATAGTGCGGCCACAATCATGGCAGGCAAATCCTCAATGCAGCTCCCCAAAGGACCATCAGCCCCACACATCGAGGCTGCTCTGACTCCTGGCCGTATTCGTTCTCCGAGTCCTTGATATGGTAGAATCGATTCTGTCGACAGAGAACCCATGCTGGTCACACATCAGCTTTCTTACCCCCTCTCCATCGACCGGCTTCCAGTCGAGAGTGTAGTCGTCGTCCACCTCTGGATGTAGAAATATCCTCCTTACCTCCTCGAACTCTGAGGGGACAGCAGTTGCCGATCCCTCCGATATCGCCTCCAGAGAGGAATGCTCGCGCACAAGCTTGAGCGCCTTCTTCGGCCCGATTCCGCGGACGCCCTCGTTGAAGTCTGTACCGACGAGGATGCTGAGGTCGACCAGCTCCTCCCTCGTGATCGAGAGAATTTCAAGCACATGCTGCAGCTCGACGAGTTCAGGCGTTACCGCGGTCGAGCTGCCGGAGGAAGTCTTCCTTCTCGTCGAAAGCGTGAGATTCCTAACAAGGAGAGGAGTTCCGAAGAGGATGGCATCGAAATCCTGGGAGGCGCCTGCCCAGACATCCCCTCTCCTTGCCATGTGAGCCATCTGCGCCTCGCCCTCGGTAGGAGATACGATCCAGGGGATCCCCATCGAGTCTAGGAGCCTCTTCGCTTCGTCCACCATCCCCTCGTCGAGCCTCGACGACTGAGACGCCTTCGTCAGTGCCCGCTTCATGTCGCCCGCTTCGAGGGCATCCTTCCACTCCCGCTTGGCCGCCTCCCTCGCTTGCCTTCTGATCTCAAGGGTCTGGGATTTAAGCCTCGGTGGACGTCCGTCGAACACGAATACTGGCTTCACTCCGATCTCCAGGAGGGCAACCGATCTGTAGAAAAGCCCGGACAGGTGGGATGTTACTTTGCCGTCACGATCCCTCAGTGGGGTCCCGTCTTGCTGCCGAATCGTCGTCAGGAACTGATAGAGTGTGTTGAAGGCGTCGATTGCCACCGCCCTCCCTGAAAGATCGCCGAGAGATATCGGCCGCCCACTTACCAGACTCGAGATATCAACGCCCATCTCAGACCTGCAAGAGGTTTCCTCATTAGATATTTCATTCGGAGTAACGCATCGGGCGGGCCAGTGTCCGTAAGTTCGGGTGTCAATCCGGTTTGATTGAACTGCAGGGGAGAACTTCCGGTTGTCCATATTCTTCATATACAATCGCTTTCATTTTGGCTTCCTTCCTGATTCTGGATGCGCCAATATTGGGGATTCTTCGTTATCATGCACTTGAGGGCCGATTCATTCTTTCTTATTCATCACATCGGCCAGTTTCATAATTGCATTGGCTATTGCTCCACCCGCTATGATTGCCCCGACCAGTGTCATAACACCTAGAACCACAATCGCAATTTCAATGTCCATTTACTCACCTCCTCCTCGCGATACCGGCGAGACAATCCCCCGACCAACATGCTATGTACAAGATGATTTCCTCGCAAGTGGAAGAAAACGAGGGGTTTGTTTCCGGTTTCAATCCGGCCTGATTGTACGATCCTCACGACATACTGGCTATTCAAGGGTTCGAATTCCTTCGCGCCCGCTCCTCCTCCTGAGAAAAGGCCATAGGGGCGGAACTCCTACGAAAGAATCATAGCCATTGATGTGATTCTGAAGACTGAAAGGGAATGGCGAAGAAGGTATTGAAGCAGAGCCTTTACGACTACGCGAAGCCTGTAAACGGAGCGTGCGTCAACTGTGGCCATCGTATCAAGTCATCACAGAGGGTTTTCTGCGAGTGTGGCACGGCATTGATGTCCTACAGGCGGAGCATGCGCTTGACTCTGATGGTCTCGATGAGTGCAGCTATTGTCGGAATCGTCTTCAATATGATGATACTGAAGTTTAACTGGGCTTTGATTGCCCCGTGGATTGCAGCAGGCACGCTAATCCAGGTTGATGCCGTCTATCTCAGATGGCAGTCAACGAATCACTGGACACCGGAAATGAGTTCCTTGGTGCTCGTAGGAGGGTGGTTCCTCTTTGGGGGGGGATGTGCATTTTTCTGATGGGGGTGCCTTTCTTGGGCCTGTCGATTCTTGGAGTCGGAGCTGTGGCCTGGATAGCTGTCCATCGTCGTCTTTGTCGCTCGAAGACTATCCTCAAGGCTTGACCGTGAGAAAAGGCCACTTGAAGAATGAAAAATGAAAGGGTTTGGGTGCCTATCGGATAAAAGTCTCCGGATTGATTTCGAAAATCGCGGCGCTGGCTCTCTCGAATGGATATTTCATTCGGAGGGACACGAAGGATACCCTACGACTGCCTATCTTCCGTCTCGATGGGCAGGTAGAGCACGAAGAACGCCACCCCAAGCCAGATCCCGCAGAGAATGAGGAGGAAGACGTTGGCTCTGAATATCGCTCCAACGACGAACAACACGACTGGCATGACGAAAGTCACATAGAACGTCAGCGGATGCTCGCGGAGGTTAAACGTCATAGTTCTCAGCCCTTGAAAACGACTTCTGATATTAATCCTTTGACCCAGGCCTAGCGGCCTTCAACATGCGGATCGCATCAGCGGGCCTCGGGGACTTGAACAAATATGTCCCCGCAGCCAGGATATCCGCGCCAGCCTCGGCCGCGAGAATCCCTGTCTCCCCGTTGATGCCTCCATCGATCTCGATGGGAATGGACAATCCCCTCCTGGCCAGCTCCTGCTTCGCCGCAGGTATCTTGGCCAGCACTTCGGGTATGAAAGACTGCCCCCCAAAACCCGGGTTCACGGACATGACAAGCAGAAGGTCGATATCCTCGAAGTACTCGAACGAGTGCTCGATTGCCGTCGGCGGATTGACTGCCAGGGCAGCCTTGCAGCCCTTAGCTCTTATCATCCCCAGAGTTTCCCGGACATCCTTCTGCTCTGCCTCCAGGTGGATCTCGATTATGTCCGAACCGCTCTTGGCGAAGCTGTCGATGTGGTTCTCTGGATGCGTTATCATGAGGTGTGATATGAATGGTAGAGAGGAGCACTGGCGAAGATCCCTGACGACCTGCGGCCCGACGGTGATGTTCGGCACGAACACCCCGTCCATGACATCTATGTGTATGTAATCCGCGCCTGCCTCGCCGATCCTCCGAACCTCGTCCCCCAGCCTTGAGAAGTCAGCAGCGAGTATCGAAGGGGCAACCTTTGGCATGCATGTCGGAAATAGCACGGGTGCATATTATGGCTTCTGGTGGGAACATCGATCAGGCGAGCAAACGATTTTAACCAGGAAACATGGTTACGCCAGTCTGATGCGTGACCAAAGGCGCTCGGTTCAGAAAGTGAGGCCTTGTGACATCTCGGGCTGTGAGAAGACGGCCGAGAGGGCTGTAAGCGGGAAGAAGGTCGAGAAGGCGGGGTTGAGCCTGTCCTCCGACCCAGCCAAGTCTGCCCACCTCTGCAGGGACCATTACCGCGAATTCAAGAAGAAGACCAAGAAGGACCGGGTTCTCGAGCGGTTGGATTGGTGAGCCCTGAGCAATACCCCGCTTCCGGTTCGTTGGGAAAGTAGGATATACGATGCCTTGATACGAGTGCCGTGCGGCCGGACGCGATACAGCTTCTATCGAGCACGGGGTCCTTCGGGCCAGTGATCCTAGTACCCATCATCCTCGCGGACCACTTCGACGCTTCGAAGGGGATGATCGGGGTTGTTGTGGCAGCGTTTGCGGCCGCCTCCTTTCTCGCGAGCTACGCCTCGGGTCGAGCTGCGGACATCCATGGCAGACGTACCATCCTCCTCATAGGGCTCTTCCTGAGTGGCGTCGTGACAGCACTTCACGCGATCACTCTTTGGAGCGATTCGCTTGTGCTGTTCGTGTCCGTCAGGGTGGCTCTCGGTCTTTCCGCAGGCATGTTCCCCGCGGCCTTGATGGCATATGCCTATGAAATGAAGCAGAAAATGGGGAAGTTCAGCTCCTGGGGTGCGGCCGGATGGGGGATCGGCGCCATGTGCGTGGGACTCTTCGGCACCCTGTATGAGTGGGCGTTCGTGACGTGCGCCGCCATCATCTTCGTCTCCTTCGCGATGGCCCTTATGCTACCGTTCCCCAAGGAGAAGAGGCTCTACGTTCCGCTACTCCCCGTGAGACTCATAAAACGGAACGCGCCAGTCTTCTCGTCTATGATGGTCAGGCATACAGGGGCGAACATGATCTGGGTCACCTATCCGCTTTTCCTCTTATCGATCGGCGCCGACGAAGTCTTGATAGGAGCGATATACGCAGTGAACGCATTCAGCCAGTTCTTCATAATGAGCTTCATAGACAGGTTCGACCCGATCGTCCTTGTTGCGTTCGGCATCGGGGCCTCCGCGGTCACTTTCCTCTTGTTTGCGCTGGCGGGTTCATACTGGATGATCATCCCGATGCAGGTCCTTCTGGCGAGCTCCTGGGCATGCCTGTACGTGGGAAGCCTGAGATACGTGATGGACAAGAACGAGGAGAAGGCGACCGTCACGGGTTTGTTGTCTAGCAGCATAAGCCTATCAGGCATCCTGGGTCCGTTACTCGGTGGATTCGCCGCAGCCGCTCTCGGATTCAGAGGCGTGATGTTGATCGCCTCGGGAATGGCCGTTGTCGCCTTCGTGATATTCGTAATCGAGATGAGATCGTCGGGAGAGCTTTATCGTATCCGAGGGGTCTTGAGGGCGCTGAGATGAAGATAGTCTTCCTCGGAACGGGTGGGACGTATCCCACGAAGGTGCGGAATGTCTCCTCGGTCACGATACAGGTCGGGCGAGACGTGGTCATGTTCGACTGTGGTGAGGGCACCCAGAGACAGCTGATGCATTCGTCAGTGTCGTTCATGCGGATAAAGGCCATAATGGTGAGCCATCTCCACGCGGACCACTTCCTGGGCATACCTGGGCTCGTCCAGAGCATGAGTCTGAACGGTCGAGAGGAACCTCTGAAGATATTCGGCCCACTAGGGACTAGCGAGACCGTGAAGAGCATGCTCAGCCTCGGGTACTTCCGAAGTCAGTTCGATGTGCTACCGGAGGATCTAGACCATGGAGATACTGTCGAGTTCGAGACGTTCCATGTCCGGGCAGTGGAGGCGTCGCACACCGTCCCGGCCCTGACCTATGCCCTTGAAGAGCACCCGAGACCCGGCAAGTTCGACCTCAGTAGGGCTACCGAGCTTGGCGTTCAGCCAGGACCTCTCTTCAGGTCGCTCCAGGGAGGGAAGACAGTCAAAACGGACAAAGGGTTAGTCGCTCCTTCGCAGGTGATAGGAGAGAAGAGGAGGGGGAGGAAGATCGTCTACACCGGGGACACGCGCCCGTGCGAGGGAGTGCTGGCTCTCGCCACCGAGGCAGATGCCTTGATCCATGATTGCACGCTTGCATCGGAGCATTCCTCGACTGCGTCAGAGTTCGGGCATTCTACTGCAGTGCAGGCCGCCGAGACAGCAAAGGCCGCGGGTGTACACAGGCTGTTCCTCATGCACTTCAGCCCGAGGTACGACGATGTCGAGCCGCTCGAGGCGGAGGCGAAGAGAGTGTTTCCGAACACAACTGCTGTGAGGGACCTCGAAGTCGTTGAGATACCCTACCGGACGTAATCGAGAGGAAAAAGAGGTCGACGGAATAAAGACTACTCTGACTGGGCGAGGATTGGCACGGCAGCTGGATAGACGAGAGCAGTGGGATTTGTCTATAGGTTGGGAAGACCAATCTGCGTTATTGACAGACAAAGTGGTTCGTCCGATACTGTTTTATAGCATCTTTCGATTCTCGTGGTGTCCAGGAGGACGGTGCGCGCGAGTCATTCAGTACGCACTCGTCGGCTTGGGCAGACGAAACGACAACGGTTGTTGTTGAAGGGGGAATTGAACCATGGCCTTGCTAGAGGTTCGAGGGCTGAGAACTTATTTCAAAACTCAAGAGGGAACGCTGAAGGCGGTCGACGGAGTTGATTTCGACCTGGAAAAGGGTCATGCCATGGGCCTCGCTGGCGAATCCGGTTGCGGAAAGACAACCGCGGCTCTGTCCATCATGAAGCTTCTCCCGGCCAACGGTTACATAGCCGGAGGCAAGATAAACTTCATGGGCCAGGACATGGCGAGGGTGACCGGCGAGAAACTTCGTTCGATAAGATGGCGCGACATCTCCATAGTGTTCCAGGGTGCGATGAATGCCTTGAACCCTGTCAAGCGGGTCGGAGACCAGATCGCCGAGCCGATACTCCTGCACGAAGACGTTGACAATGAGGTGGCGATGAAGCGCGTGAAGGAGCTTTTCGAGCTAGTCGGCCTCAACCCCAAGAGGGTTAGGGAGTATCCCCACGAGTTCAGTGGAGGCATGAGACAGAGAGTCATGATCGCGATGGCCCTCGCATGCAAGCCGAGGCTCGTCATCGCTGATGAACCGACAACTGCGTTGGACGTCATGATCCAAGCTCAGATTCTTCAGCTGATGAAGAATCTCCAGAGAGAGCTCGAGCTTGCGATGATCATCATATCCCACGATCTTTCAGTTCTCGCGGAGACCTGCGAGACCCTGTGCATCATGTACGCGGGCAAGATTGTGGAAAGAGCGGACTCGGTCGAGGTCTTCCGGAACCCGCAACACCCGTACACACAGGGCCTTATTGCCGCCTTCCCGAATGTCAAAGGTGAGAGGATAATGCCTGCGTCGATAGCTGGCAATCCGCCCAACTTGATCAATCCTCAACCGGGTTGCAGGTTCGCCGACAGGTGCAAGATTGCGAAAGACATCTGTCTCAGGGAGGAGCCGCCACTGATCGAGGTACTGCCGAAGCACTACGCGGCGTGCCACTTTGTCAAACCGAGGTGATCGAGATGGCCAAGGATATTGTCAGCGTCAAGGATCTACGAGTATGGTTTCCAGTGCGGAGAGGCTTTATCGAGAGCCTCCTCTCAGAGGAGCAGAGGTTTGTGAAAGCGGTAGACGGAGTCACCTTCACCATCAAGGAGAGGGAGATATTCTGTCTTGTGGGCGAATCCGGCTGCGGTAAGACTACCACGGGCAAGGCCATCCTGAGACTGGTCGAACCCACTAGTGGAGAGGTGGCGTATTTCGGCCCTGGCAAAGAGCAGATGATGAAGGAGATGGTCGAGGTCGCCCTCGCCAAGGAGAGGATCGATGAGGACCAGGCAAAGAGAATCCTGGAAAGGGGCGGGATAAACGTACGCGCTCTGAACAAGGCCCGGATGAAGGCGATGAGGCAGCAGCTCCAAATCATATTCCAGGACCCCTACGAGTCGCTGAATCCGAAACAGTCGATCTATGACATAGTCGCCGAGCCGTTAGTCGTCAACTCCATCGGCGCGAACGAGGCTGAGAGGGAGGAGAGAGTCACGAAGGCATTGGACGACGCAGGACTCAGGCCTCCCAAGAACTTCATGTGGAGGTATCCGCACGAAGTCTCAGGCGGTCAGAGGCAGAGGGTGGGTGTCGCTGGCGCGCTGGTGCTGGACCCCGATTTCCTCGTAGCAGACGAGCCAGTATCCATGCTCGATGTATCGATCAGGTCGGAGATTCTGAAGCTCATGCTCGACCTCAGGGAACGCAAGGGCCTTTCCTTCCTGTTCATTACGCACGACCTCGGCGTCGCCTATGTCTTCAGTGATAGGATAGGCGTCATGTACCTGGGCGTGATCGTCGAGATGGGTCCGACGGAGAAGGTGATCAAGAACCCACAGCACCCGTACACGAAGGCACTCATATCCGTCGTCCCGACGCCTGACCCCAAGGACAGGGTAGACAAAATCATCCTCGTGGGCGAGCGTCCCGACCCGTCCGACGTGCCACCAGGTTGCAGGTTCCACCCCCGATGCCCGTTCATGATGGACATCTGCAAGGTGGAAGAGCCGAAATCGGTATTCGTATCTCAGGGCCATTCGGTCTCCTGCCATCTACAGACAACGCAGGGAGCTGGCAGCAGTTGAGCCGGCCCCGAGCGAGAGAGGCGGGCGTCCGCTTCGGTGACGTGCCGACCGGTGCAAGGAACTCCGTCACGGACGTCAAAGGAGTCAAGGTCGGGCACTGCACGCTAAGGTCAGGCGATGGGAAGTTGGTGCCGGGCGAAGGGCCAGTGCGGACCGGGGTGACTGTGATCCTCCCGCACGGAGATAACCTCTATAGGAACCCCGTCAAGGGTACCTACTTCGCCCTGAACGGCTGTGGAGGGCTCACGGGAGCGCTACAGACGAAGGAGTTCGGGGTGATTGATTCGCCTATTGGACTAACGAACACAATGGGCATGGCGTCTGTTGCGGAAGGACTTGTTAGATACACCCTCGAGAGGAATCCGCTTGCGGGAATCGAGCATGACACGGTTATACCCACGGTCTCAGAGTGTGACGACTCCTATCTGAACGACGCTCGAGGGCTTCATGTGCGACCTGAGCATGTCCATGACGCGATAGCAGCTGCAGACGATGATGTCTGCGAAGGCGCTGTCGGGGCTGGATCTGGGATGGTCTGTTACGACTTCAAAGGAGGGATAGGGACTTCCTCCAGGGTGGTGGAGGTGCAGGGCGAGAAGTACACCGTAGGCATAATCGTCCTCTCGAACCACGGAGAGCGTGATGAACTGACAGTAGACGGGGTACCTGTCGGAAAGATGCTCACCACATTCAATCCCCACAGGGAGGAGAATGGTTCAATAGTGACTGTGGTAGCCACTGACGCCCCGCTGGATGCGCGCCAGCTCGGAAGGATTGCGAGGCGAGCGGGAATGGGGCTCGCACTGACGGGGTCATGCGCCAACAACGGTAGCGGGGACATCATGATAGCGTTCTCGACCGTCAACGTGCACGATCGATGCCAGGAGGATTGTTTCGTTGTCACCGACCATCTCCTTGTGGATAGGGAGATGAGCCCACTATTCAGGGCGACGGTTGACTGCACCGCCGAGGCGATCATAAACTCGTTGTTCAAGGGAGAGACCGTCAAGGGACGCGACGACAACACCGTTCCGGGGCTTCCGATCGATGAAACTTTGGAGCTGCTGAAGGCGCACGGTCGTCTGTAGCAGCTCAATCCGTCAGATATCTTTTTCAGCAACCAGTGCGATGCGTAATGCACGCGTCCACCGGCGGAGACTAGAGAATTTATGCCACACGACAAGAAAGATGCCGCTGAGAAGGTCAGGAAAGCTGTCAGGAAAGGAGCAGTAGAAGCCCTTGCGAGACGGCTCATTGCGATACCGAGCCATTCTGGAGTGCCTACCAGGGAGAAGGAAGCCGCGGAGTTCCTGCACGAATATCTGTCTGACGAGGGAATCAGCGCGAGACTCAGGAAGGTCGAGAAGGACAGACCGAATGTCATAGCGACCATCAAGGGCACCAGTGGCGGAGGTAGGAGCCTCATGCTGAACGGCCATCTGGACACCGTTCCAGCATATCAGATGACGATTCCACCCTTCGTTCCCAAGACGAAGGCAGGCAGACTATATGGACGAGGAGCACTCGACATGAAGGGAGGCCTCGCTGCAATGGCGTGCGCCCTTGTCGCCATCGAGAGATCAAGAGTTGAGCTCCAATCGGATCTCGTGCTCGCGGCTGTCGTCGGCGAGGAGGAGCGCAGCGAGGGAACTGAGGACATCGTGATGAAAGGCCCCAAGACGGACCTCGCAATCGTAGGCGAGCCGACTAATCTGGAGATCCAACCTTCCCACAGAGGTCTGGAATGGCTCGAGGTACATGTTTACGGCAAGGCTGCCCATGGAGGACAAACGGACAAGGGAGTGAACGCGATATCGATGGCCGCGAAGTTCATAGACGCGGTCGAATCTGAGCTCCAACCGAAGCTGGCGAAGAAGAAAAGCGACCACACTCTTCCCCCCGCACTTAACCTCGGGGTCATCGAGGGAGGACAGCAGCCAAGCTCAGTCGCTGATCACTGCGTTGTGGGAATGGACCGAAGGTGGATCCCCGAGGAGTCGCTCGATCAGGTGTTCCAGGAAATATATGATGTGTTCGACAGCGTGAAGAAGAACCACCCTAGGTTTAAGGCGAAGCTCAAGCGTGACCCGCGGGGCATGAAGACGATGACGCACGTGCCGAATGTCGTCCCGTCAGACCATGCTCTCGTAGAGACCCTCGGGACCTCTGTGAAACGGGAGACAGGCAGGCGAGCGAAGATATCGACATTCTGGGGTTGGACGGACGCCGCATTGCTTACCCACTTCGCCAAGATTCCGACGGTCGTATTCGGCCCTGGCGGTGCTGGCGCTCATGCGGAGACGGAATATGTCAAGGTGTGCGACCTGTCCGCGTGTACGAACGTCTACATGGACGTTGCCACTAGACTCTGCCTGGTCGATTGAACATCAGGAGACTGCACGCGGTTTTCTGAGCACCATGCCCGCCCGCTCCTTCAGGTGCTCGCCATTCTCAATGGTTAGTGTTCCGTTCACGAACACCTCCTTGATGCCTTCGGAATACTGATGCGCATGCGCGAAAGTCGCCATGTCCCTAATCGTCAGCGGATCGAACACGACGACGTCTGCCATCATGCCCACTTCTATCGTTCCCCTGTCAGATATCCCTAGCCTCCTTGCAGGGGACGACGTCATCTTCCTTATCATCTCCTCGATCGAAACGACCTGCTTGTCGATGGCATATCTTCGGATGGCCCGCGGGAATGTCCCGTACGCTCGGGGATGC
>JAEHCN010000127.1 GCA_020696395.1 Thermoplasmata archaeon
TCTCGTCCTGGTGAATCTCATCACCGAGAACTATCCACAGCTAGCCACCGCATTCATGCCTCAGATCCGGATGTTCGTGCTCTTCTTAGGGGGCATGGTCGTCGCCTCGAGCACGCTCGAAGCTGCCTACCGTCCGGGGACATACACCCGGATGGTCTTCGGACTTTCCGCTATCGCGTTCGTCTGTCTGTGGTTCTTCGTCGTATTCGGTGGAGGGATCGCCGAGCTCACCTATGGTCCGTACTTCGTGAGATTCGACATGAGCATGATCATCTACATCGTGATCATCGGACTGTCGCTGAAGGGACTTCTCGTTGTCTCGACGTTCAGCGACTTCAGGGACCATGAGAGGGAGCGTGCGAGGAAGAAGAGGCTCGAGCAGGTGGAGAAGAAGGCCCGCACAAGGCCTCTGCCGACGCCTCAGCCGAGGTCATCCTCCTTCGCCTCCATGCGCTCTGCGGAGTTCGATGTTACGGCGGACGATGATATCGAGCACGCCCGTTCGATGCCTGCGAGGCCAGTCGCGGATGGGATGAAGGTCTGCGAGATATGCGGTGCGGAAGCGCCCGTCAAGGACTACGTGTGTCGGAACTGCGGCGAGTGGTTCCTCTCCGATTCGCAGGAGTAGCCCTCTTCTCGCCTATGGATGCAACAAGCTCGCACACCTTGCACCGGTCGCCGACCGTCGGCTCTCCACACTCGCACCTATGCAGGTTCGCGGGCGGGAAGGTCTTCGTCAAGGCTCCGAGGATTCCCTCATGGCTCTTCAGAATTGAATGCCTCGTACCGGGGTATCTGTCTTCGAGCTGCGAGACGACCGCCCTGTAGTCGTTTCTGAGAGCCTCCGAAGCGTAGGGACACTCGAGGTCGTGGTAGGGTATCTCGTTGATCAGAGCGTACAGGGCGACTTCGTTCTCAGGGACCGTTCTCAAGGGCTGAATCCTCGGGACTAGGTTAGGCTGAAGCCGTCTGTGCGGGCCCAACCTCGCCAATCGCTCAACATCACCCCGCGAGAAGTTCATCAGGATGGATTGTGCGGTGTCGTCGAGGTTCAGTCCCGTGGCAAGCCGGGTGGCCCTCCAGTCCCTGGCAGCGCGGTTCATGGCGGCGCGTCTGATCACCCCGCAGTAGCTGCAGGCGGACATGTTCCTCTCCGCCTCGGCGACATCGTCCATCGTGAAGCCATGTAGCTCGCGGAAGGAGACGACGATGTGCTCGATATCGAGGGTTCTGCAGTTCTCTGCCACCATGGGGATTGCGCTGTCCCTGTACCCTTCTATCCCTTCGTCGATGGTCACGGCGCAGAACTCCGCGTCCCTGCGCGAGCCCAGTATCCTTGTGAGGAGGAACATCATGACGGTGCTGTCCTTTCCACCGGACACGGCCATCGCGAGCCTCTCGTCCGTTCCCAGGTCGGCCTGCCGACGCAATTCGTGCTTGACCCTTCTCTCGAAGAACTCAGTGAAGTGTCGCCTGCACAGATGCATCCCGCTATATCTCACCAGTATGACGGAGTTCTTTGAGCACTTGTCGCAGGTCTTCACACTGGCCTGATTTCCGGAGGGCGTATTTATTCCTTCTTCGAGTCACCCTTGAATAGTTATTAGTAAACCTATCGCATTCGAGACGACGATATCGGATGCATACCGTCTGGGTGGAGAAGTACAGGCCGAGGAAGCTCTCCGACGTGATAGGGCAGAGGGCGATCGTGGAGCGACTGAAATCCTACGTCATAACGAAGAGCATGCCGCACATGCTGTACGCCGGTCCAGCAGGCTGCGGCAAGACCACATGTGCCCTAGCCCTCGCGAAGGAGCTGTACGGCGATGATTGGAGCGGGAACCTGATCGAGCTCAACGCCTCCGACGAGAGAGGCATAGACGTCGTCCGCGGCAAGATAAAGGATTTCGCAAGGGCTGCTACGATAGGCCAGGAGGTGTTCAAGATAATCTTCCTCGACGAGGCGGACTCTCTGACGAACGACGCCCAGGCCGCTCTGAGGCGGACCATGGAGAGATACACCCAGACCTGTCGTTTCATCCTGTCCTGCAACTACTCCTCGAAGATAATCGAGCCGATACAGTCGAGATGCGCGGTGTTCAGGTTCAAGCCGCTGACCGAAGCGGACGTCAAGGTCTGTCTGATGAGGATTGCCTCCGCGGAGGGATTGGAGGTGAAGCCGGACGGCCTGGAGGTGATAACGGCTCTCGCGGCTGGTGACCTGAGGAAAGCGACGAACATACTCCAGGTCGCGGCCTCGGCATCGAAGAT
>JAEHCN010000073.1 GCA_020696395.1 Thermoplasmata archaeon
AGGACAAGAGCCTGTTGCTGCGTAACCTCCACAGGCGCGTTGTGGAGCGCGTCCTCGGCGAAGACGCTGTCGCCGCGTATCAGTTCGACCCCGAGAAGGTGGAGGCCTATTTCGAACAGAAGCGGCCCCTCATTGACTCCAAGGGGGATATCGAATCTGCCCTTCGGTCAATCGGACCGATGAGCCTGTTCAAAGAGAAGGGTGAGAGCGTCTATCGTAACCCCAGCCATCCCTTCGAGACGGTGCGGGGGTGGGCGCAGGAGACCCTGCGCGAGGGGAAGGCAAGGTCCGTTTGGATAGGGGAGGAGGTCTACGTCCATGCCGACGACCACAAGCTGTACTCGTCGATCCACAGACGGGACGTCGAGCTGAGCGCGATTGACAGGCGTATCCTGCGGCTTCTGAGGAAGAAGGCATCGAAGGTCGGACGACTGAGCAAGGAGCTTCGCGTGGAAAGCCAGGTCGTTCGCGTGAGGCTGAGACGTCTTGAAACCGCCAATCTAGTCCATAGGTGTGATATCGTCTCTGGTGCCGCCGTATATAGAGCCAACGAAATCAGGGACACGGACAGGTCTAGGTACGTCACAGAGGCGATTACCCGCCACATGGCGTTTCACGCTCCGATATCAACCGAGGACTTGGCATACGAGGTGGGGGTCTCCGAGGAGGAGGCTCGGAAGCATCTCGACGGGCTCGTCACTAGGGACGTGGCGGTCGTGGGACAGTTCGTTGTCGGAGACAAGATTCAATACATGCTCGCAAAGGATTACCTCCATCTCACATCCGACGGCGGGGAAGTTTTCGACAGGGAGGACGTCCGCGCATATATCGAGAGGAAGCAGTTCACCCCTGTCAGCTCGGTGGAAGATTATTTCAGGAAGTTCGGCTCCGCCGGGATGGCCTACGACTTGTTCCACCGGGTGGAGGGCTTCGATATCCAGGACTTCTTCGACCTCCGGCGCAGCGGAAGACTCCTGCTGGGCAGGATGGTCCGCGGCCGGGTCCGGTACGTCCTCGTTGAGGACGCGCCATCCTATCTCTCGGTCTTCCGCGAGGGCAGGGTGAACAAGTACGAGGACGCCGTCCTCTCCGCGGTCGAGAGGATCGGCAGGGGCACGTATCATGAAGTCGCCGATAGCGCCGGCATCCCCCCATCGATCATGCGCGAATCGTTCGACTCCCTGGACCGCAAGGGGTTCCTACTCAGAGAGTTCGACGAGGCGGAGTACTGGAGCACCCGGAACATCTACTCGGCCTGCGACATTCCGCCTGAGGAGGAGCACGGGCACAGGACGGTACTCGAGCGCCTCCTGAGGGGGCATGGCCCGGTTTCGCTTGCCCAGGCCGCGTCGTACCTCGGGGTCGAGGAACATCGGGCCCGAATCCTCCTGGTCGATGCGGGGGCAGTCGGCATACGGGTCGGTCTGGAACGCACTGAGATGTTCCTCATGGAGGACGAACTGCCCGAGCTGGAATCAATGGCAGCGCAAGGACATGCGGAGCCACAGGTGCGCATCCTATCGCTCTCCGACCCGTTCCTGAGCGATCGCTGGGCGGAGATATCTGCGACGTACGGTGAGGGTTGGATGTTCCCAGTCGTGCGCGGAGGCGACATGGTCGGCATGATCGAGAGCTGGCTGATGGCCAGCGCCGTCGAGGTGAGGGACATACGGCTCAAGGACGAGGCTCTGCTCGGCGATCTTGTGGACGCGCTCGACCGTTCTATGGCGTTCTACAACATGCTGGGGATCGATATACTGCGCGTGAGGAGCGTCTTCGACACCGAGGTGCCCGGACTCGATGAGGCCGTCAGGGACGAATTCCTGACTCGGGGCTTCACCGAGTCCAACGGCATGCTTGTCAAAGGGAACCTCGTGACGGAGTGCTTCGAACGGTCCGACCTCCTCGCTGTGACGATGTCGCTGCAGAACCTGGATGCGCCCTCCAGGCTACCATCCAGCGCTGAGGCGCTGGAACGATACGGGTCCATGCGGTCGAACGTCGAGACACTGATCAGGGTTAGGCGCTTTACGCCGATGACGGAACTCCACAAAGCAGGGGCCGTCGTCAGGGGATATATCGTGCCCGACCGTGTGGGCTATTGCAGGCCATCGGAGGCGTCCCTCTTCAGGGCGGCGCGCTCAAAGCCCCTCACGGACTCGGAGAAACTCATCCTGCGAATCGTCGCTGACAGACGACATATCAAGCGGAACAAGCTCCTGACGCTGTCCCCACTCGGGCCGGAGGAGACTGTTGAGGCGACGAAGAGCCTCTACCGCTCATCCCATCTGTACCTCGACTCGGCTCTCTGCTATGTGCCCTCGAAGCGGAAGCGGCTATCGAGGGAGGCGGCGTGGCGGGCAATCATCGTCGGGATGTTTGACGTCTTCGGCCTGATCAGCGCAGAATCCCTGGGTACGATGCTCGGCAGGGATATGAGGATGAGGGAGCTCAGGAAGGCCCTCAAAGGGCTGGAACGGGACGGAGTGCTCGTGAAGGGGCACCTGCTCAAAGGATCGAGCACGGTCTACTGGGCCACGGTCGCCGCTCACGAGCGGCTTATTCGGGGGGAGCGGTTCGAGGATCGCGTCGTCCTATCTCCCGAGGACAACCTGTATCAGTTCCTCAAAGCATCGTTCCGAGACCTTATGCCGTCAGGGGGTCGGTACGCCGTGCTGGACGGTCCTCAGGTCGTCGGATCGTTCGCCGGGAAGGTCCGGGAGGGCGCACTCCAGGTCGACGACATCGACGGTGATGCCGTGTGCAGGAGGATCGTCGACGATTACGCGCGCATGGCGGGGATGCGCCTGAGGGGGGTCAGGCGCGCAGACGCGTCAGACTGGGAGATCATGGAGTTCTATGAGAAGAGCCACCCCGGGGTCTGATGAATCTCGGTGACCGTGCAAATGTTAATGTAATGATGTTCCGACTACGACGTCGTGGTAGATCTCTCCTTCCTCACCGCGGAGCCGTACCCTGCGGTTTCGCTCTTCGCCGGCGGGCTGCTCGCACTGTTCCTAGCAGTCTACGGTCGTAGAGACGATTCCTACATCGACGAGATAGGCACTGTTCTGGCGTTCATGCTCGGTGGCTTCATGTTGGTGATGGCGGTGGCAGTTATGCTCGAGGGAGCGCTCGGCTGGCTCTCACTGGTCATCCTTCTCCTGCTCGCAGCATGCCTGTTCCTGAAACCGTTCAAGACCCTCCCCTGGTCGGGCGTGTTCGGCATGGTAGCCGGCGCGGCAGCCGCCTATCTTGCATCGACAGTCATCCAGGGAGACCTCTTTGGATTGGAGGAATGGAAGGTCCTTGTAATCGTATTCTTCGTGGTCGGTGCGATAGTTCACTTGCTGACCCATTTCATCGGTGACATGCTCGCACTCTCGACGATGGTTCTCAGCTGGAAGGTGTCCGTCGTGGTGGTCGGTCTTGTGGCCATCGCCGAAGGGATATTCCTCCTGCTGGAGGGTGAGTCCCTGCTCTCATTCCTCTGAGAATATGCATCTGCCCGCTGTTGCGAGCGACCTCTCGTTGTAGAACATGTACTCCTGGGCGTAGCCCGCGAAGCAGCCGAACCTGAGCCGCGCGAACTCACTCAGCTTCGCGTATGATCCCGTGACCCCGTATAGCCGTGAGAGCGCCCTCTTCATCCAGACATCTATCGGAAACGCCTCAAGTCTCCCGAAACCGAAGAGCGCCACACAGTCTGCGACCTTGTCTCCGACCCCTGACAGCTCCTTCAGTTCATCCCGCAGGTCCGCATAGCTGAGGCGTTTCATTCGGTCTAGGCCCCTAGGTTCGAGGACCTCGCATATGGATCGTAGATACACTGCCCTGTAGCCGAGGCCACATCGGTTGAGGTCTTCCGTCGAAGCCTCTCGTAGGTCGTTGATGTTTGGAAACGCGTGTACGCCATCTAGAATCTCGTCCCCGAAAGCCGTGGCTACGGAATCGATCATCGCCTTTATCCGCGGGATGTTGGCGTAGGTTGCCAGGACGTAACTGATCAGGCACTCCCACTCGTCCATTTTCACGAGCCGAAGCCCGCTCACCTGGAGGATACCCCGGGATAGGACGCCGTCTCTTCCGAGGCTCCTCTGGACCGACGCGATATCGTCCGAAACCCTCAGATATGTCGAGAGGTCCTTCTTCGCGCACGGGCTGGCAGCAATGGGGTCCACTGTCAAGCCACCTCTGCTCGCGCTCAGCCGTAGGATGCTGTGGCCTACGACGCCCGTCCACGAACCGTCCGGATCTCTCCTCCACCTGAATGCCTGGCCGCATCCTAGAGTCGCATCCAGATCGATTGGCTCGACCCGGAGTCTGAATATGCTCTTTGCGCGCAAGACTATTACCGCTTGTAGCCGATCTTCCTCAGCAACTCCTTCCGATCGGCGATGTCTTTCTCGCCTTCGACGCCTTTGGGCTTCTCGCCGTCGATCACGCCCACAATCCCTCTGCCACGGCCGTTATCGACGACCAGCACCTCGAGCGGGTTTGCGGTCGCGCAGAGGATCCCGCAGACCTCCTGAACGTCTTTGATCCTGCTGAGGACGTTGATTGGATACGATTCACGCAGTACGATGATGAAGGAATGTCCAGCACCTATTCTCATGGCGTTGTCAGCGGCGACCTTCTTGAGCTCCTCGTCGTTGCCCTCGACCCTTACTAAACACGGTCCGGACGCCTCGCAGAATGCGACGCCGAACTTGGCCTGGGGGACGGTGCCCACTATCGCCTCGTAAACATCCTCGACGGTCTTGATGAAGTGGCTCTGGCCCAGAACCACATTCGAGTCTTCCGGGAATACGATCTTCACAGGTTCAATCTGCATTCAAATCACGGGCAGAGAGAAGGTGGTCCGGCAAGATTAAGTTTCTTTTCGCGGAAGTGCGAAGCGATCGGCAAGGAGGCCGTTATCAAACGCGAAAATCAAAACGGTTAACTATTTATCCAGGCATATCGTAGTTGCGTAATAGGATATCTCAAGGAGGCGTTAGTCAATTGGCTGATAACAAGGGGGAGCTGCTATGTCCCATATGCGACTCCCCCCTCCAACCTGGATCGAAGAATTGCGGATTCTGCGGCACTGACCTCACGATCTTCGACATCGAGTCGGAGGCTCCGAAGGAAGAACTCGAGGCGAAACCCGCGACTGTAGAAGCTGAGAAACCGGACGAAACGAAGGTCGAGACGGCTTTCTTTGGAGAATCCGATGAGTCGGAGACCGCTCCTCCGGCTGACGAGTCGGCCACCGAGGAGAAGGTGGAGACTCCGGTCGAGCCAGAACCCGGACCGGAGTCTAAGCTGGAGCCCGAGCCCCAGCCGGAGCCGGCCGAGATTAAGGAAGAGCTACAGCCGGTCACTGAACATGTGAAGCCAGAGCCGAAGATGGAGGAGCCGGAAGCTGTAGCGGAGCCCGAGCCCACGTCCACCGAACCGTTCTTTGAATGTCCTGAATGTGGCGGCAGGGTGGAGGCGTCGGCTAGGTCGTGTCCTGCCTGCGGCGTGATATTCGCCGATGAAGGTGTGGACATGTTCCAATGTCCCGCATGCAACACGCTCGTCAAAGTAGACGCCAAGTCCTGTTCGGGATGCGGTGCGATGTTCGTCGAATCAGAGGAGGAGGCGGCGCAGGCTCAGTCGGCTGTGACGGCGTCGCTAGGTGAGGTCTCCGATCCGCAGACCGAACTCGAGGCACCTGTTTCCGAAGTCGTGATAGAGCCAGACGAGGAGACAGATGCCGAGGCCGCTGGGGCGAAGGGCGAATCCGATAAGAAAGGCCTGTTCGGTGGGTTGTTCGGCAGGAAGAAGAAGCGCCGGCCAGAGGTCGATGATGATGAGGAGCCGGAGCAGAGGATCGAGTTCCCATCGATTCTTCGTAGAGGGCGCGAACCGGCCGAGGTCGAGCTTGAGTCGGGGTCTGTCGAAGCGGAGTCCGTCAAATCCACGCCCGTTGAGGAGGATTATGAGGTGGAGTCTGAGTCGGAACCCAAGCCGGGGCCCGAACCTGCTCCCGCGACGGTGCCACCAGAACCCGTGGCGACGCCAGCTCCGAAACCAGCGCGGCCGCCGGCCAGAGACAAGACAAAAGGCAGGGAACTCGCGAGACTGACGGCCGAGATTCAGCCCCTCATGCGGTTGGCGATAGAGAAGGGCGTGGACGTTTCGAAGAGCAGGAAACTGGTCGACGAATGTGCGATGTCCGTGAGGGCAAGAGAGATGGACCGGGCTCTCGAGAGCGTCACACTGGCAAAGGAAACGCTCCTACAGTGTCTCCAGAAAGGTGTGGAACAGATGGTCGCCGACCTCAGGGCCGAGGCGAAGGTCGCGAAGGTTCTCGGCGGAGAGGTGTCCAGAGCGAACGCCTATCTGGACGAACTCGAGAAGGCCGGCGAGTCCGGGGACTACGAGGCGATGTACGTCTACGCCGACAAGGTGAAGAACGAGCTGCTGCCGATCACTGGGCGGTACAACGAATCCAAGCAGAAGATATCGTCTCTCAGGAGCCTTATGTCAGACTCCGAGATCATAAACGTCAACACGAAGGAAGTCCGGACGATGCTAGCGGAGGCGGCCAAATCGTTCGAGTCGAACGACTTCGACAAAGTGGACATGACCGTCAAGAGTGCAACGGACAAGCTTTTCACGGGCATCGAGCCGCGGCTGGATGAGGAGATCAGGCGGGCCCGCGACCAACTTGTCGAGCTGAGTGAGCGCGGCCAGAACATAACGCCGATGATCACGGTTCTCAAGTCCGCAAGGACTCTGATGAAATCAAAGGACTATCAGCAAGCCGTGAAGGAGATGCGCGAGTTCAAGGAGCAGGTCAGGAAGGCGCAGTAGTCGTCTTGCTCATGTGAGGTTCAGCACCTCCATCTCGCGCTCAAGGATCGACACTTCTTGCGGTAGGAGAGTTTCCGGGCTGAGCGATAGGGCCAAGATACAATCCGACTCGGATATCTCGTCTATCAAGCTTCTTAGGAACCGCAGCACGGAATCGAAACTGGTGCTGCTGATGAGATACTGTATCCCGTCCAGGACCACCATGCTGGCTCCCTCCTCCTCCATGAACCCTTGTATCGTGTGGATGATCATCTCGAGCGACGGAGGGATGGTCTTCTCGCTCGAGCTGTCCTTGTCTGTGAGCCAGAATATCTGTGGCATGGTCTCGAACTCATCCCGAATGCGCTTGGGATTCATCCTCGTGATCACCATCCCACGGAACCCGTCATTTTCGATCTTCCTCGCAAGGAGGACGTTGCTGTACATCGGCTTCTCCTCCTCGATCAGGTAGCAGTGACCGGGTGAAACCTTCACCTCTTTCATGATCTCCTTGCGCGTCTCCTGGACGGGAGTCAACGGCTTGAGTATGTCGGAGACCAGGTTCAGGTCAATCTCCATCTTCATTATCGAAGAGAACGCGACGATCTTGTTGAGGGTGCCCTCCAGCTCTCTCACGTTGGTCGTGACCCTCTCCGCTATGTATGATATGAGGTCGTCTCCCAGCTCGAGCTTCTTCTCGGCGGACTTCACTTCGAGTATCTTGATCCTGGTTTCGAGGTCCGGCGGTTGTATGTCCACGGTGAGACCCTTCTGGATCCTCGCATTGAGCCTGTCGCTGAAACCCGGCACATGGGCTGGTACCCGGTCGCTAGCAAGTACGACCCGTTTCCCCTCATCCACGAGGTAGTCTATGACCTTGACCATCTCATCCTGGGTTGTCTGACTCGCCGCCAGGAACTGCATGTCGTCTATGAGCAACAGGTCGGATTTTCGCAGGTCGTCCCTGATGTTCCGCATGAGCCGGACATCTTTCTTGGAGCGTTCGAAGGCGTCGACTATACGGTCCGATGGCAGGAACAACACTCTCTGATCACCCTTTCCCTCTGTTACATTCTGCCCTATCGCCGAGAGAAGATGAGTCTTGCCCAGGCCGGACCTTCCTAGTATGAGCAGCGGGTTGTACTGCCCTCCCGAGCCAGCAGCGACTGCGGCTGCGACCGTGAACGGGAACTTCGAACCGGGTCCCACAACAAAACTCTCGAAGGTCATCCCTTTGATCAGTGGTTTGGCGTAAGGGGGGGCCTCTGCCTCCTCGGAGGAGCACCGGTCGCACA
>JAEHCN010000017.1 GCA_020696395.1 Thermoplasmata archaeon
ATGCGGAATGGCGCCGGCGCCGAGGCCGCGCGTCACGTTCTTACCGATCAGTATCTTCTTCGGCGCGTGTATGGCCAGCAGATGCTTCGCATCCGTGTTGAGCGCACATAGCTGAGCGCCGGACACCCCTGCCTCGACGCATCTGTTGATCGTGTTCGAGCCACCACCGCCACACCCGACGATCTTGATACTAACGTCAAGCTGAGCAGCGATCTTTGCGATCTCCTCGTCATCCGTGCTCATCTCAGAAGGCTTCTCCTCTTCAGGCTTTGAAGGCTTCTTGAGCAGTTCTTCCACGTCTTCGCCCAATGCATCTTTAACCAGTGACTTCGGCATGAGTGCACCCCATAAAGCTACCTTAGTAATCATATACCCTGAATATAAGTATTCCTCAAGACGGCGACGAGCCAGCAATCGAGGTGAATGTGCCGTCGCGCATGCGAGCGGATGCAGGCGCGAGGCGCACGTGGGAGACTCGTTCCTGAGACGTGATACTCTAGCGGGTGACGCGCGTGTCATGGGCGTCCGCCTCGCACGAAACAGGTTAATATACGCAGTCGGTGATAACGTACCAGTCAGCCGGACGCGGATGGGATGATAGTATGAAGTCACTCATAGATGATGCTCTCGAGATACACGAGACACGCAAGGATTCGAAGGCACCAGTCGGGACACCCGACGACGCAGAGCTCGCCAAGATCGTGGAGACCCTGAAGGTCAACATCGCGATCGTGGGCTGCGGCGGCGGAGGGTCGAACACAATCAACCGCCTGGGACAGGCGGGGGTTTTCGGGGCGGAGATCGTGGCGGCCAACACGGACGCCAAGCATCTCCTACATGTGCACTCGCCTCACAAGGTCCTTCTGGGGAAGATGACCACTAGAGGACTCGGGGCAGGTGCGTTGCCTGAGATGGGAGAGAAGGCGGCGCAGGAGGCCGAGGAAGAGTTGAAGGCTTTCGTCAGGGGCAACAACATCGTCTTCGTGACCGCAGGCTTGGGAGGAGGCACGGGGACAGGATCGGCTCCCATCGTGGCGAGGCTCGCGAAGGAGGCCGGAGCACTGGTCATCGGCATAGTCACCATGCCTTTCAGGGCGGAGGGCAACCTCCGGATGGAGAACGCGATCAAGGGACTCAACAGGCTGAAGGTCAACTGCGACACCACTGCGGTCATTATGAACGACCGGTTGCTGCAGATAGTCCCCAAGCTACCTATCGACGCCGCATTCAGAGTGGCGGACGAGGTGCTGATGGAATCCATCAAGGGGTTGACCGAGATAATCACGCGTCCAGGGCTCGTGAACCTCGACTTCAACGACGTGATGACCATCATGAAGAACGGCGGCGTCGCGATGATCGGGATGGGAGAGGCGGACAACAAGACATCCCGAAAGGAGAGGGTCGAGGCCGCCGTGGAGCAGGCGCTCGAATCCCCGCTACTCGGAGAGATCGACATGTCGTCCGCCAGTGGAGCGCTCATCCGGGTCGTTGGAGGGCCAGACATGACGGTGTCCGAGGCGGAGAAGGCGGCTGAGCTCGTCAACGACCGGATCAACCGGAGCGCCCGCATCATCTGGGGCTGCAGCGTCAATCCGGAGAGCGAAGGCATGCTCAAAGTGATGGTCGTCCTCACGGGAGTCAAGGCACCCGAACTGAATGGATCGCTGGACAACGACGGCGGCAACCGCAGGAACGCCGATGATTTTGTGCGCTGAGTCTTACGATGTCCGGGAAGGTCAAGCGTGGTAAGTGGAGGTACGTCGCCTTCCGGGTGGAGGCAGACCGACAGGTCTCGCGCAGGGACCTAGTCGGAGCGCTGCTGGACAAGGGCAAGACGACCCCTCTCGGCGATTCCTTCCGCCTGACCGTCTTCGAGCGGGACATAGGCATACTGAAGGTGCCTCACAGGATGAAGGACCAAGCGATAGAGGTTCTAAGGTCCGTCGACACCGTCAGAGGAGGCGGGTGCACGCTGACGACGCTGAAGACCTCGGGCACCATCCGCAAGTTGAAAGAGGAGTACCTGAAGGACTTGCGAATGCTCGCGAACCAAGCGCGCTGACCACGCCCCCGGACGGCGGCCAGAATTACCCGCAAACCTTTATATCGGGCAACTGCCTTAGGACAAATCCGGCCACCGGTTTGAGGTTGCTGGACTTATAAACGTCTATTCGACGATGAGAGGTGTCATTCAGGATGCAGGCAGGACAGATGGCGTACGACAGGGCCATTACGGTATTCTCCCCCGACGGCAGATTGTTCCAGGTGGAGTACGCGCGGGAGGCAGTCAAGAGAGGGACGACGACTGTCGGCCTGAAGTTCAAGGACGGCGTGGCGCTAATAGTCGATAAGAGAATCGCTAGCAAGCTGATCGAGCCCACGTCGATCGAGAAGATATTCCAGATCGACGAGCACATAGGCTGCGCCACATCGGGCCTGGTGGCGGACGCGAGGGTGCTGGTTGACCACGCACGTGTGATCTCACAGATAAACAAGGTGACCTACGCCGAGAGGATAGACCTCGAGACCCTGGTCAAGCGGCTGTGCGATTTCAAGCAGAACTACACGCAGTACGGCGGGGTGAGACCCTTCGGGACGGCGCTCCTGATCGCAGGAGTCGACGAGACGGGGGCACACCTCTTCGAGACCGACCCAAGTGGGGCGCTCGTGGCGTACAAGGCCGGCTCGATCGGCGCCGGCAAGAACGCCATCATGGATGTCTTCGAGGAGGATTACGAGGAGGGCATGACGATGGAGGACGCCATACTGCTCGGGTTGAAGGCGCTCACCAAGGCGACGGAGGACAAGCTGACCACGCAGGCCGTGGAGATTGGTGTCGTGCGCAACGACGAGAACTTCAGGAAGCTTACGGAGGCCGAGGTAGACGCCTACGTGAAGAAACTGGGTAGCTGAGCGGAGTCCTATGGTAGATCTCGATGAGGCGATAGTGGCGAGGTACGAATCCCACGGAGAGAGCTTCGAGATACTGATCGACCCCAAGGTCGTCCAGAAGATGAGGGAGGGCAAGGAGGTCGACCTCATAGAGTACATGGTAATAGACACCGTCTTCAAGAACGCCAAGAAAGGCACGCGCGCTGCAGAGGGAAAGATGAAGGAGATGTTCGGCACGACCGACCCCTTGGAGGTGGCTAAGACCATCATCCTGAAGGGGGAGGTGCAGCTGACCACCGAGCAGCGGCGCATCATGCAGGAGAACAAGCGTAAGATGATAGTGGAGTACATCGCCAGGCACGCGATGAACCCGCAGACAGGCGGCCCGCACCCGCCGTCGAGGATCGAGACGGCGATGGAGGAGACGAGGGCGAAGATCGACCCTTTCAAGACCGTCGAGGCGCAGGTTCCTGCGATAATGGATGCGCTCAGGCCGCTCATACCCATTCGATTCGACAATGTGCGCATCGCAGTACGCTTGTCGGGGGAGAACTACGGACGCTGCTTCGAGGACTTGAAGAACTTCGGCAGGATCGTCAAGGAGGAGTGGCAGAGCGACGGTTCATGGATAGGCGTCATTGAGATGCCAGCGGGTATGCAGACTGATTTCTTCGAGCAGATAAACAACAAGACCCAGGGCGAGGCCGACATCAAACTCCTAAAGGGCGACAAGTGACCGCTGCCGCTGGACGAGGGGCCAGTCGTTCCAGGGGTTCAGCCTGCGGGAAGGTCCGTACGACCAAAAACTTAAAGCAGGGGACGCGATTTTGGGCCCTTGGTAAGAGACGAGGGTAAATGCGCTGCGCAGGAGAGACCCAGGAGACCTCTGCGCCTCCGGGCCCCGCGGGCAGAGTGTTTATCGGAATCGCCAATTGAAGCGAGTGATTGCAGATGCAGCAGAACGATTCTAGAGAGAATGTGAGAGAGATAGTCGTACCGGGGGACCTGCTGTCCAAGTCGGGACTGAAGGCGGGACCAGGCACGTACGTCGAGAGTGGGCAAATATTCGCCGCGCAGCTCGGCATCAAGACGACGAGGTCGGACGTGGTCGGCGTGGTCCCTTTGTCGGGGCAGTACATCCCCATGCGAGGAGACATGGTGATAGGCAAGATAGCCGACATGGGCGCGTCGAACTGGTTTGTGGACATAAACGCCGCGCACCAGTCATCGCTCCACGTGAACGAGGTTCCGTGGAGAGTGGAGTTCGGCGAGACGGGCAAGTTCATGACCGTGGGCGATCTGGTGTTGCTCAAGGTAATAGGCGTTGACGAGCTCGGGAAGGTCCAGATATCAATGAAGGAGCACGGCCTCAGAAAGCTCGCAGGAGGGGTCGTCGTAGAGGTGGCGGCGTCCAAGGTGCCCCGGGTGATAGGCCGTAACGGCTCTATGATCCAGATGTTGAAGAACGCGACCAGTTGCAGGATCCATGTGGGCCAGAACGGCAGGATATGGGTCGACGGAGACCTGGACAGCATGCTGAAGGCGATCGACGTCATCAAGCTCATCGAGACCGAGGCACACAGCGTAGGCCTGACCGAGAAGGTGAAGAAGCGGCTCGGGCAGATGGGCGGCAAGGGAGAGTGAAACGAATGGGTGGAACACCGTTACCCGATGGAATCAAGCTAATAGACGAGAACGGCAAGAGGCTCGATGGGCGGAGGCCCGACGAGCTCAGGCCCCTGAAGATCGAGGCTGGGGTGCTCAAGCGCGCCAACGGCTCGGCCTATCTGGAATGGGGCGACAACAAGGTCATGGCGGCCGTGTACGGCCCCAGGGAATGTCATCCCAGGCACATGCAGGACCCCACGAGGGCGCTCGTGCAATGTCATTACAACATGGCGTCGTTCTCGGTGGACGACAGGAAGAGGCCGGGGCCGGACAGGCGCTCCCAGGAGATATCCAAGATCATATCCGAGGCGCTAACGCACGTGGTCTTCACGGAGTACTTCCCGAAGACCTCGATCGATGTGTACATCGAGGTGCTCCAGGCCAACGCTGGCACGAGGTGCGCCGGACTGACCGCCGCATCCGTCGCGTTGGCCGATGCGGGCATACCCATGAGGGACCTCGTGGCGTCGTGCGCGGCGGGGAAGATCGATGACACAGTCGTACTCGACCTTGGCAAGGAGGAGGACAACTTCGGCCAGGCGGACATACCTCTCGGGTACATACCGAGGACCGATGAGATAGTGCTGCTCCAGATGGACGGCGACCTCACGACGGACCAGTTCAGGACGGGGCTCAACATGGCCGTGGAGGCGTGCAAGAAGATATACGACTTACAGCGTGACGCGCTCAAGAGGAAGTACGCGTCGCCTGCTCGCGGGAACGACAAAGACGTGGGGGTGAACTGAACATGTCCAAGGATGTCATGGCAGACCTCAAACGGGACCACATCATGAAGCTGCTCTCGAAGGGTAAGAGGGTAGACGGGCGTAAGTTCGACGAGCCGAGACCGCTCACGATCGAGAAGGACTTCATAAAATCGGCCGAGGGATCAGCCCGCGTGCACCTCGGCGACACCGATGTCGTCGTCGGCGTCAAACTGATGGTCGGCCAGCCGTTCGCGGACACTCCGAACAAGGGCGTGCTCACAACGAATGCGGAGCTCAAGCCGCTCGCGAACGAGAGCTTCGAGAGCGGCCCGCCGGACAAGAGGTCGATCGAGGTGGCGCGCGTGATCGACAGAGGCATACGCGAGGGGAAGGCGGTCGACATGGAGAAGCTGTGCATCGAGCCGGAGAAGGAGGTGTGGATCATGTTCGTAGACGTCCACGCCATCGACTACGACGGCAATCTCTTCGACGCGGGCAACATAGCCGCGATGGCCGCGCTCAAGAGCGCAGTCGTGCCTGCGAAGCGGGCCGGGAAGGGAGAGGACTACCCGCTGCCAGTGTCGCACGTGCCGATATCGGTGACAGCAGTTAAGATAGGCGAACACATACTCGTCGACCCGACCTACGACGAGGAGATCGTCGCCGAGGCAAGGCTGACCGTCGCAACGAACGAGAAGGGAGACATCTGCGCGATGCAGAAGGGCGGCGACGGAAGCCTGACGCCCGACGAGGTTCTCAGGGTGGTCGAGCTCTCAAGGAAGGTCGGAGCGGACATCCGCTCGAAGGTATGAGGATACAGGACGGCTGAAGGCGATGACCAAGAGGACTAAGAAGGTCGGCTCCGCGGGAAGGCTGGGGCAGAGGTACGGCGTCAAGATCAGGAGACGCATAGCCAATATTGAGGCTCAGGGCAGAGGACGCCACGAGTGTCCCAAGTGCAGGGTGAAGTCAGTGACCAGGACGGGGACAGGCATCTGGACATGCAAGCACTGCGGGGTCAAGCTGGCCAGCAGCGCATACAACCTCACGCCTCCAGTCTCAGTCAAGAGAGAGGTCAGGCACGCGCCGACCGAGGAACTACCGGAAGAGACGCCCGATAAGTCGCTCTCGGAGGAGAAGCCTGAAGAGCCGAAGGAATGATGAGGTGTTTGCATGTACAAATGTTCGAGATGCAAGGAACCAGTCAGGTCAGGCATGAACACGGTCGGTCTGCAGTGCGAGAGGTGCGGGTCCAAGGTGTTCTACAAGGAACGCCCGAACGTCCGCAAGAGCGTGCAGAGCAGGTGACCCAGACGCACAGGGCTACCCTCACGCTCCGGACGAAGCATGCTGAAGTGGTAAGCAAGGCGCTCTCGCCGGAGCTGACGGAGAGGATACCGCGCACGAAGGTCGATGTGACCACCAGAGGCGGTGAGGTGGTCATAGAGGTCGAGGCGGATGATATGACGGCGCTCAGGGCGGCCCTCAACTCATATATCAGATGGAGCAATGTAGCAGAGGAGACGGCAGAGGAGGTCGGAAGAATATGATGGACAACTTACCACCGAAGGTTCAGAACCAGATAGCGCAGTTCCAGCAGCTGGCACAGCAGATCCAGATGATCACATCTCAGAAGCTCCAGCTCGACGCGCAGGTGCGCGAGCTCGGCAAAGCGATCGAGGAGCTCGAGAAAGCCGGAGAGGATGCGGTCGTCTACCGCAACGTCGGGTCGCTGATGATACAGTCGAAGGACAATGCGGCCCTCGCGACGGAGCTGACGGACCAGAAGGAAACGCTCGAAGTCAGGGTGAAGACCCTGGACAGACAGGACAAGCAGCTGAGGGAGAGGCACCAGGGATTGCAGGAACAGATAACGCAGGCGCTGAACATCCCATCGCCCGAAGGCGAAGAGGACGAGAAGCCGAAAGCGGGTTGATAGCCGCTTCAGCACCTATTTTATAAGCATTCGTCATTGACACTTCCGTGCTCAAGGAGATAGCGGCCGAGCTAGGATCGGGCGGCGGCACCACCGTTGTACTCCACGGGAACGCGGACCCAGACGCGGTTTCCAGCGCCTTCGCGATCTCCAAGGCGTTCGAGGATGTCGTGATAGCCGCGCCTGGAGGACTGGACCGCGCATCGAAGGTCCTCGCGAAGCAACTGGACATAGACATCGTGATGGAATCCCTTCCCGATTCGAAGCGCGTACTCGTGCTCGACACTTCGGGCCCGGACCAGATACCAATCGAGTTCGACTACTCGGACGCGATCGTGGTCGACCACCACGCGAAGAACCGCGCATGGGACGATTGCCGGCTGTATTACTGCGACGACTCCAAGGCCTCGTGCGCCGAGATAGTCTACGAGCTGCTGAAGGCTGCGGGCAAGGTGCCGGACAGGGATGTGTCACTCGCCCTCATGGCCGGGATACTCACCGACACGGGACGTTTCAAGTTCGCAAGGCCTGGCTCCATGGTCACATTCGCGGAGTTGATGCAGCTGCACGACATCGACATGGACGAGGCGATGATGATGGTGTCTCTAGAGACGGATCCGTCCGAGAAGATATCGCAACTCCGTGGCGCTCAGAGGCTGAAATACTGGAAGATCGGAAGACGCATCGTCGCCATATCACAGGGCAGCGCGTTCGAGGCGTCCGTGTGCAAGGCGCTGGTCCACCTGGGAGCGGACGTCGCGTTCGTCGGTTCGCAGCGAGGGGATACCTTCAGGATAAGCGCCAGGGCGACCTCGGAGATGGCCAGGGAGGGAGTGCACCTGGGAAAGCTGCTGAACGGGGTCGGCTCGGAAACATCCAACGGCGGAGGAGGACATCCCGGCGCCGCTGGAATCTCCGGCGTGGGGGATGTCGAGGCGATGCTCAACATCTCGGCCGACAACGCGATCAAGCAGCTTCGCGAACTAGAATCATCTGGTGACCGATAGCGACTTCACCTTCTCAAGGTTGTCCGGGTGCGTCTTGAAGTACGACCTCACGGGCTCCAGCAACGCGTTGACGGAGTCGGAGACACCGTTCTTGAGGTCCATCGGATGCAATGACTTGGTCGCGTACGCCTTCTCCAGCTCCTCGAAGCACGAGAACTCGACGAGGCCGCCGTACTTCGCCGAGCGGTCGACCTTCAGGCTCCTCAGCCTGGGGAATACTATCAGACGGGCCATGTCCAGGACCGGGTTGGCCTCTACCTCGGGGGGGCAGAACGCGTTCTTGACCTTGCGGATGACATCCTCGGAGCTGTCGTGCATGAAGACCGCGCTGTCGGGGCTGCTCTTGGACATCTTCGCCTCGACAGGGTCCATCCGCCCTCCACCTACAAGGCTCATAAGCAGCGGGGTATGCACGGCGACGGGCTTCTTCCACCCGAGTTTCTCTGCGGCGTCGCGGGCCAGCATATGCGCCCTACGCTGGTCCATGCCGGAGTAGGCTATGTCCACGTCGAGCTGGAAGATATCGGCGACCTGCATTGAAGGATACATGATCTTGGACGCGTCAATCTCCGCCTCGTCCTCGTCCCGACCCATGATGGTCATCGCCCGTTTGAGCCGGCCGAGAGAGCTCACCTTGCATATCCTGATGAACCTCTCCCAGTATTCGAGGCGGTCTATCAACTCAGACGCGTAAACGAATCTCGCCGATTCGTCGACCCCCAGGGCGATGAAGCAATCGCGCATGTACGCGCCACACGCACGTATGCCCTCGATGTCACCGCCCAGCTTGTCGTTGATCATCGCATGCCAATCGGCGAGGAACACGGTGAAGTCCACACCGGCGTTCTGCATGTCGACTATCTTCGAGGCGGTGATCATCTGTCCTATGTGGACGAAACCGCTCGGCTCGTACCCGATGTACGCGGTCGGCTTCGAGCTAGTCTCCAGAAGGGACCGTAGTTCTCCCTCGGTGACTATCTCCAACGCGTCACGAGTGATCAGCTCGCATCTACCATCGACATCCATCGTACTGCGCCTCAGACCGATAAAGTGCGGTGTGGGAAAAAACTTTGTGGACGTGAAGCGCGCACAGAAAGGTTAAGAGGAGCGCCTGCATTAGCATCTTCCCCGTCGCGTGCACGGCAGGGAGAAATGCGATGTCGATCTCCAATATGCGAAACGGCAAGATGATTATCAAGGTCTCGGATGTGAAGGACGTCGTGGGCGACGGTTTCAGGATCTCAGAAGAGTTCTATCGCGAGCTGGACCGCGAGGTCCACGCGATGGTCGAGCAGGCGGCTAAGAGGGCGAAGAAGAACGGCAGGAAGACGCTTAAACCGTACGACCTCTGAGCTGCCATAGCCGGCTGATTCCCGCCGGTGTTATGATGACGGACGATGATCAAAGCCATCCAACGGGAGACGAACGGCGTCGAAGGAGGCGCAGTCCCAGGGAGCCTGTGTCCGTCTGGAGAGAGAAGGAGTACCTGGATGGGAAGACCGTCGACGCGGGCGTGGTCATACTCAGGACTTCCGGGTGCGTCCACTCGAAGAACGGGGGTTGCACGATGTGCGGATACAACCTCGAATCCTCCGAGGGCATAGCGCCGCAGGACATCGTCGCCCAGTTCCGGGCGGCGACGGAGAACCTCGACGGAGTGCAGTTCCTCAAAGTGTATACGTCGGGATCGTTCCTAGACCAGCGCGAGATGCCCCCCGAGGCGCAGAATGAAGTCCTGGGCTGGTGTCGGGAGAACGGTCAGAGCCTCCTGTTCGAGTCGAGGACCGAGTTCGTCACGGAAGAGAGCCTGGGGACGACGGCGAATGTGCACGACGACTTCGAGGTGGCCATAGGTCTGGAGAGCGCCAACGACAAGGTCCTCAAGTATGCGATAAACAAGAACATGACGATTGCCGACTTCGATCGGGCAGCATCTGCTGTCAAGTCGGCGGGTGCGAGGCTGCGTTCGTATGTTCTCTTGAAACCGCCGTACCTCACAGAGGCGGAGGCGATAGAGGATGCCGTCTCGACCGCGAAGCACGCGGCCCTGAAGAGCGACACCATCTCAATCAATCCGGTCAATGTGCAGAAGGGGACAATTGTGGAGCGCCTCTGGAGGAGCTGGTCGTATCGACCACCGTGGCTCTGGAGTGTGGTCGAGGTGCTGAACGCCTGCACGGAGCTCGACCGCAAGGTGGTTTGCGACCCGACTGGGGGTGGGCGCGACAGAGGCGCGCATAACTGCGGAGGATGCGACGAGGAGGTGCTCTCTTCGATACGTGAGTTTTCGCTCACACAATCGCGCAAGAGGATCGAAGTGGCGGAGTGCGAGTGCCGGAAGCTCTGGGAGACCATCCTGGAGCTCGAGGGGCTGGTCGTCGGTGGCACGCCTGACCTCCAAAGGTTTTTCAGGAAGCACAGAGCTTAGAGTGCCAGAGGTCAGCTGATGAACGAGTACGAGGTACGCAGGGGCCACCAGGAGAACATCGCACCTGAGAAGCTGAAGGAGCACATGCAGGAGGCCTTCGGCAACGTCGAGCAGAAGGGAGAGCGGTTCGTCTCCTCATACGGCGCCCTGAAGGAGCTGCGCGCCTGGCAAAGCGGGAAGAACATGCTGTCCGTGGACACACAGATGGATCCCTCGGTCCCGGATGATGTGGCCCAGAAGACCATCAAGGTGTACAACTTGTTCCTCGAAAAGGCGACGGGCTACACGAGCAAGGAGCGCGGCAAACGCGCCCAGAAGAAAGCTAAGAAAGGCTAGACCTAAGACTGGACAGACGGTCACTTTTATATACAACCATCCCATTCAGCAGCCTTGCGATACCGAGGCGGTATCGACCAGACGCCATATGGGCAATGCGCTCGTGGCAACCCAACACTCGCGCTGAAATCCGTTTTCAGGCGCGCACGAGGCGTCACGGTCGAGAACGAGTGCCTCGACTCAGTACTCGATCAGTATCGAGGACATCGAGCTAGCGGTATCTAGCTTCGAGACGAGGGATTGCATATGCCAGCAAGGAGACGTCCAAGGAAGGGCTCGATGGGCTATTCGCCCAGGAAGAGAGCCAGAAGCATAACCGCCAGGATATCCTCTTGGCCCGAAGGCGAAGGAGATGCAGCCAGGTTGCAGGGGTTCGCCGGATACAAGGCAGGGATGACGCACGCGTTCATAGTGGATTACAGGCCGAAGAGTACCACGTCCGGGCAGGAGATACAGGTGCCCGTGACAGTGGTCGAAGTGCCACCTATGAAAGTCTGTGGCATCAGACTGTACGACTCTTCACCCTATGGTCACAAGGCGGTAGGTGAGATCTGGAGCGCGAAGCTCGACAAGCATCTGTCCAGAAGGTTGCCCGTGCCAAAGCAGTACAATGAGAAGAACGCTTGGTCCAAGACGGAGAAACTGGAATACGAGGACGTACGGGTCCTCGTTCACACACAACCGGCACTCATGTCCGGCGTGCCGAAGAAGAAACCGGACCTCATGGAGATCCGAGTGGGCGGTGGAACGCTAGGCGCGCGCGTGGAGTTCGCCAAGGGCATCCTCGGCAAGACGGTCACTATCAACGATTTCACCAAGGAAGGCGAGATGGTCGATGTCAGCTCGATCACGAAGGGCAAGGGCTGGCAAGGAGTGACCAAGAGGTGGGGCACGAAGCTGCTCATGCACAAGAACAGCAAGCACCGGAGGTTGGCAGGCAACCTGGGCCCGAAGAGGCCAGGCTATGTCAGACCCACCGTCCCGCAGGGTGGTCAGATCGGGTTCCATCAGAGGACGGAGCTTAACAAGCGTGTGCTGAAGATAGGAGAGAATGGAGAAGAGGTCACCCCGAAGGGGGGTTTCTTAAGCTACGGAGAGTTGAGGAACCCCTACCTGCTCGTCCACGGCTCAGTCCCCGGACCGTCGAAGAGGCTCGTGAGGTTCAGAGAGCCCGTGAGGGACACCGGGATAAAGCTCTCCGAGTCGCCGCAGGTGACATTCATATCGATTGAATCAAAACAGGGGGCGTGATTGAATGGCCGAGAAGACAATCAAGCAGAAAAAGGCAAGTTCTCCGGGCAAGAAACACGCCCCTGGAAAGCTCCACGTCTACGGCCTCGATGGCAAGGTCACGGGCGAGGCGGAGCTGCCCGCCGCATTCAAAGCGGACTACAGACCGGACCTGATACGCAGAGCTGTCACCGCGATCGAGGCCAACGCGAGGCAACCCTACGCGCCGAAGCCAACCGCAGGAGCGCGTCACTCGGTATCGACCTGGGGCAAGGGCCGTGGGGTCGCGAGAGTGCAGAGGTTGAAGAACAGTTCCCAAGCCGCCCAGTCGCCCAACAACGTCGGAGGGCGTCGGGCGCACCCGCCGAAGGTCGATAAGGACCTGGGTAAGAAGATAAACAGGAAGGAACTCCGCCGGGCGAAGATGGCGGCGCTCCACGCGACGAGCGTGCCAGACATCGTGCGTGGGAGAGGGCATAAGTTCGACGAGGGGCTTACGCTGCCGATCGTAGTGAAGGACGACTTCGAATCGATCAAGTCGACGAAGGACGCCGTGGAATCACTCTCGTCCATAGGAGTGTACGCCGACGTGACGAGGGCCAAGAACGGCCGCAAGATAAGAGCTGGCAGAGGCAAGATGCGCGGGCGGAGATTCAGGAGCCCGAGGGGCCTCCTGGTCATCCTCTCAGACGAGTGCGACGGAGGCAGGAGCATCAGGAACCTAGCGGGGATAGAGGTCGTCACGCCGAAGGCGCTCAACGCATCCGTGCTGGCCCCGGGCGGAGACCCTGGGAGGCTGACGATGATCACAGAGGCCGCGCTCGCGGAGATAGGTAGGTGGGCCGAATGAGAAGGACGATACTGCTCCATCCGTACGTCACAGAGAAGACCATGAACGCCATGTCGGGCACCCCCAACCAGGACCTCAAGGACGGCAACAAGCTCGAGTTCGTCGTCCGCAGGGACGCTACCAGAGCGGAGGTGAAGAAGGCGTTCGAGAGGCGTTTCGAGGCGAAGGTGGATAGGATCAACATCAAGATCGCCAAGGACGGCAAGCACGCCATCATAAAGCTGAAGGAGGGCTACTCGGCCGAGGAGATCGGCATGAGGATAGGCATATTCTAGAGGTGAGTCACGATGGGCAAGAATCTCATAACTCAGAGAAGGGGGCGTGGATACGGACGCTACAAGTCCCCCAGGCACTTGAAGTTCACCGATGCGAAGCATCCCAGGGTCCGCGAGGGGAGCGGCGAGATCGTCGACCTGAAGCACGAGGCCGGGAGGATCGCTCCGCTGGCGAGGGTCCGCCTGGACGGCAAGGAGTTCTGGATGCTGGCTCCTGACGGAGCGTGGGTCGGGCAGGAGATTTCGATAGGCTCGGCGGGCTCCGTCGCCGCAGGCAACTCAATGATGGTCGGCGAGCTTCCCGAGGGGACCATAGTGTACAACGTCGAGCTGCAGCCGGGAGACGGCGGCAAGCTTGTCAGGACCGCGGGAAACGCCGCGACGATCGTCAGCCACGGGACGAAGACCGTCATCCTGCTGCCGTCTGGCAAGTTCAAGGATGTCGACAACAAGTGCAGGGCCACCGTAGGTCTGGTCGCCGGCGGAGGGCACAAGGAGAAACCGTTCGCGAAATCCGGCAAGAAGTTCCACGCGTACGGGTCGAAGTCGAAGGCGTATTTCAAAGTCAAGGGGGTCGCGATGAACGCGGCCGACCACCCGCACGGAGGAGGCGCCCATCCACACGTCGGGACACAGTCCAGCGTGGGCAGGAACACGCCTCCAGGTAGGAAGGTGGGCAGGCTGGCGCCCAAGAAGAAGCCACGCAAGAAGCCAAGGAAGGTGTGATTAGATGGCTGAGACCACAAAGGCCGGTTCAACCGCGGCCCCTGCCCCGGCGGCGACGCCGAAGCCGGCCACTGCAGGCGCCGGTGCTGCTGCGAAGCCGACCAAGAAGGCAAAGCCCTCTGCGAGACACGGAGGGTCCGCCAAGGCAGCTCGCAGGAGAACGAGGAAGAAGAAGAGTCAGATCCAGGCCCGCAGGAAGAAGGAGTTCACGTACAGAGGGCACACGATGGAGGAGCTACTGAAGATGCCTCTGGCGGAGATCATAGAGCTGCTTCCCGCGAGGGCGAGGAGATCTTTCATCCGCGGCCTGAACCCCGAGCAGGAGGCGTTCATGGGCAGGCTCAAGTCATCCGATGGGCCGGTCAGGACCCATAGGAGGGAGATATTCATCCTGCCGTCGTTCGTCGGCAAGACGATAAGCGTGTACAACGGCAAGGAGTTCCACACGGTAGAGATCAAGCCCGAGATGATAGGGCATTCGCTGGGCGAATTCGCGCTGACCAGGAAGGGTGTGAACCACTCCGGACTGGGCGTAGGCGCGACGAGGTCGTCCAAGTTCATGCCGCTCAAGTGATGAGGGAGGTCTAGTAACATGGGATACACACAGCAGACGGATCCGGAGACGACCTCCAAGGCCATCGGCAGGGAGGCGAGCGTGTCGCCCAAGCACTGCAGGGAGGTCTGCAAGATGCTGAAGGGCATGAAGGTCGAACAGGCGAGGAAGTACCTGCAGGGCGTCGTGGAACTGAAGACCCCCGTGCCATACTCCAGGTACAAGAAGTACCTCAGCCCCAAACCGAAGGTCGGGCCCGCCAGATACCCAGTGAAGGCGGCGAAGGCTATCCTAGAGGTCGTCGAGAGCGCACGGTCGAACGCGGAGTACAAGGGCCTCGACGCGGACAACATGAAGGTCAAGTGGGCGAGCGCGCACAGGGGAAGGATTACGCCGGGCCACATGCCCAGGGCGTTCGGCAGGAGCACCCCCTGGAACGAGCAGACGACCAACATAGAGATCATACTAGAGGAGGTCGAGAGGTCATCCTGAGGGTGGCTCTAGACGGAGGGTTTCAATGGCAAACGAGAGGAAGTTCGTCACCGAGAAGATCCGGAGGGTACTGCTCAAGGAGTACATGATGTCCAAGGTGGGCAGGGCAGGCTTCGGAGGACTCGACGTCCAGAGGACGCCCATGGGCACGCGCGTCACGCTGATCACGGAGCGACCGGGTCTCGTCATCGGCAGGCGCGGGGAGTCTATCAAGGGCCTCACGAGGGCCGTCGAGGACGACTTCAACTTCAGCAATCCGCAGATCGAGGTGCAGGAGGTCGAGAACCCCAACCTGAACGCCCAGATCATGGCGGAGAAGCTTGCGAGCGCGCTCGAGAGGGGATGGCACTTCAGACGTGCCGGCCATTCGACCGTTAGGAGGATAATGGAATCCGGTGCCAGGGGTTGCCAGGTGACCGTCGCGGGCAAGCTGACAGGTCGGCGTCACCGGAGAGAGAAGTTCAAGAACGGCCACATCAAGTTCTGCGGCCAGGCCAAGCTGGACTTCATGGAAAGGGGCTTCGCGAACGCCAGGATGAAGCCCGGAGTCATAGGCGTCACGGTCCAGATCATGCATCCGGATGCTAGGCTTCCGGACGAGATAGATATCATGCCTCCGCCCGAGCCAGCGGCTGCGCCTGCCGAGCCGACGGTCGATACCGAGAAGGTGCGCGAGGCGAAGGAGGAGGAGCGCGCGGTCGAGGCGGTCGAGGAGCTGAAGAAGACCGTCGACGAAAAGGACAAGGCGAAGAAGGCCGCCTCCAAACCGAAGAAGAAGGAGCCTGCGGCAGGGGTCTCGGGGGAGAAGAAGCCCCGGAAGCGCAAGAAGACCGAAAAGAAGGAGAAGACCCCTTCGGAGCAGCCGGAGGCCGAGGGGGGCAAGAAGGACGACAAGGCGAAATCCGACAAACCCACCGCCGAGCCCCCAGCGGACAAGAAGGCCATCGAGCCAGCGACGCCGAAGGCGATAACCCCGGTGGAGGCGAAGCCCGTCGAGCCGGCCGCGAAGGATGAGTCGAAGGCAAAACCGGAAGCTACGCCGAAGGCGATAACCCCGGTGGAGGCGAAGCCCGCCGAGCCGGCCGCGAAGGATGAGTCGAAGGCAAAACCGGAAGCTACGCCGAAGGCGGAAACGGCTGAGAAGCGGCCCGAACCCGACAAGAAGAAGGACGAGAAGCCGTCCGGGGAGGAATGACCATGGCGCTCCTGAAACCGAAGAGCATCAGGGACATGAGACCCGATGACCGCATCTCCAGGCTCAAGGAGCTCAACGACGAGCTCATGCACGAGAGGGGGGTCGCGGCCATGGGAGGCGCGCCGGCCAGCCCGGGCAAGATAAGGGCGCTCAGAAAGAACATCGCGCGCATATTGACAGTCCAGCGGGAGTTGGAGCTGGCGGGGAAGGAGCCGGCAGAGCCCCCGAAGACCAAAGGCGAGAAGAAGAAGTCCAAGGTCCAGGTCAGCCGGCCTGAGGAAGAGGCGGTGGACGAGGCCGAGGACGAAGACACGAAGAGTCTAGATGGAGAGGATCAGGAGGAGAAGAAGTAATGGCTGGTATTTGCTCGGTATGTGGACTACCTGAGGAGCTATGCATCTGCGAACAGATAGCGAAGGAGCAGCAGCAGATCAGAATAACCACTGACACCCGACGGTATGGCAAAGTGGTCACCGTGGTCGATGGGATAGACTCCGGAGACATCGACATGGAGGAGCTCGCGAGAAAGCTGAAGACGAAGTGTGCCGCGGGCGGCACCTACAAGGACAGCAAGATCGAACTCCAGGGTGATCACAAGAAGAAGGTCAGGGAGGCGCTCGAAGAGCTCGGGTTCTCGGTGGACTCAAGGTAGACCGGGCATGAAATCGAAGGATTTCCGGAGAAGGCTGTTCATCGGACTGGATGTCGTCGTCTCGGCTTCGACCTGCCCATCCCAGGTGGGGATGCGCGGCAGGGTCGTGGACGAGACGAAGAACACGGTGATGATCGAGCAGGACGGTGCTGAGCGGGTGATCGCGAAGGCCGGCTGCGAGTTCAGGTTCGAGGAAGACGGACAGACGCATGTGGTCTCCGGGGACGAGATAAGGTTCAGACCTGAGGACAGGATAAAGAAAGTGCGTTGAGATTGCGAAGGTGATGTGACGATGACTACGAAGAAGGAGGCAGCGGCCAACATAGGGCTAGATGTGGAGCCGCCGGAGGGCACGTGCGAGGACCGCAACTGCCCGTTCCATGGCGAGCTGCCAGTCAGAGGGACGGTCTTGACGGTGACCGTCGTGTCGACCAAGATGCAGGGCACCGTGGCGGTGCAGAGGGAGCATCTCAAATACATACCGAAGTACGAGAGGCACGAGAAGAGGACCAGCAGGTACCTCGCGCACGTCCCTCCGTGCATGCAGATAAAGGCAGGGGACAGGGTCAGCATAATGGAGTGCAGGCCCTTGAGCAAGCGCGTATCATATGTCGTGATAGAGAAGAAGAGGTAGGCGATCGCGATGAAAGGATTACCAGGCAGGCGGACCAGAGGCATACCGACCGGTGCGAGACTCAACTGCATCGACAACACGGGCGCGAAGATAGTCCAGGTCGTAGCAGTACCTGGGTACCACGGCACCAGCAGGAGGTACCCGAGCGCGGCGGTCGGCGATATGCTGGTCGTCACGGTCAAAAAAGGCACGCCCGAGACGAGGAAGCAGCTGATGCGGGCGGTGATCGTGCGTCAGAGGAGGCCGTACAGGCGCCCCGAGGGCACGATGGTCCAGTTCGAGGACAACGCCGTGGTCATCGTCACCGAGACCGGCGAGACGAAGGGCACGGACATCAAGGGCCCGGTGGCCCGAGAGGCGGCGGAGCGCTGGCCGAGGATAGCGGCGACCGCCTCGATCATAGTGTGAGGTGGATCGGATGAGCACCACGAGTCACAAAGCAAGGAAGCAGAGGAAGGCGAGGGGCGAAGCTCCGCTTCACAGGAGGCGGCGCATGGTGTCGGCGCATCTGGACTCCGCGCTGATGCGCGAGTACAACATACGCTCCGTCCCGGTCCGGAAGGGCGACACAGTGAAGGTCGTCCGCGGGGCCAGCGACCTGAAGGATTCGGAGAACAAGGTCGCGTCCATCGATCTCAAGAGCTACAAGATAATAATCGAGAACATCACGGTCCCGAAGGCAGACGGCACCCAGACAGAGCGGCCGATCGACCCGTCGGACGTGATCATCACGAAGCTTGACCTCTCGGACAGCTGGAGGAAGCGGAAGCTCGAAAGCCAAAAGGGAGGAGCGTGAGAGCGTGAAGAAACATATGAAGAGGATGACAGCTCCGAGGAGCTGGGCGATCCCGAGGAAGGTCAGTCACTGGGTCATGAAGCCCCGGGCCGGGCCGCACGCAAAGGACGCGGCGATGCCTCTGGCGATGGTGCTGAAGGACATGCTGAAGGTGTGCGACAACACCAGGGAGGCCATGCTCATAATCGGCGGGAGGCAGGTGGCGGTCGACGGAAGGACGGTCACGGACAAGAAGTTCCCGGTTGGACTGATGGACGTGCTGACATTCGTGAAGACCAATGAGAGCTACCGCATGCTGCTCGACTACAAGGGCAGGCTGCTACTCGTGCCCATAGAAGACAAGGAGAAGGGATGGAAGCTTGCCCGGATAGACGGCAAGACGGTCATCAGGGGAGGCAGGATACAGCTGAACCTCCACGATGGCAGGAACATACTGCTCCCGAAGGACCAGTACAGCACCGGAGATGTGCTCAAGATCGAGCTGCCGTCGCAGAGGATCATGAAGGCGCTCAAGCTGGATAAGGGCAGCCTGGCACTGCTGACCGGTGGGTCCCACCCAGGCAGCGTGCAGACGATAGAGGAGTACAAGCTAAGGCGCGGGTCAGGTTCTAACACTGTAACATTCAAGGAGGGGTTCAGCACGATCAAGGAGAATGTGTTCGTGGTCGGCGAGAAGACCCCTGAGATCAAGCTGGTGGAGGCGAAAGCCATATGACGAACCCGATGAGGGAGATCAGGCTCGACAAGGTGGTCGTGAACATCGGCGTCGGGGACGCCGGCGAGCGGCTGCTGAAGGCGGAGAAGGTGCTCCAGATGATCACGGAGAGGAAGCCCATCCGCACGCTCGCGAAGACGACGAGCAGGGACTTCGGGATCAGGAGCGGCATGGAGATCGGCGTCAAGGTGACCCTTCGCGGCGAGGAGGCCGAGAAGTTCGTCAAGACCGCTCTGTGGACAAGGGATAACAGGGTGGCCAAGTACTCGTTCGACCCCGAGGGCAACTTCTCGTTCGGAATCGCGGACTACACGGACTTTCCAGGAATGAAGTACGACCCGGAGATAGGCATATTCGGGTTGGACGTGAGCGTAGCCCTGGCCCGCCCGGGCAAGAGGGTCTCCAAGCGCAGGGTCCTGAGGAGGAAAGTGCCGGCCCACCACAGGATCACACGTCACGAGGGCGTGGAGTTCCTCAAATCGAAGTTCAGTGCGGAGGTGGTTGATTGAAGCCGAAGAAGTTGTTCGGCAGGAAGGTTGGCTGCACCAGATGCGGAAGGAAGCGCGGCATCGTAAGGCGCTACGGGATGCATCTTTGCAGGCAGTGTTTCAGAGAGATAGCACCCGAAATAGGGTTCAGGAAGTACTCTTGAGGTGATGTCGGATGCAGCAGGATCCACTCAACGATGCGATGGCCGTCATCAGGAACGCGGAACGCGTGGGCAAGGGCAACTGCGTCATCAAGCCCTCGTCGAAGCTCATAGGGCGCGTGCTGAAGGTCATGCAGGAGGCAGGGTACATCAGCCAGTTCGAGTTCGTGGACGACGGAAGGAGCGGCATGTTCAAGGTGAACCTCGCAGGCCACATTAACGACTGCGGAGTCATCAGGCCGCGATACCCCGTCGGCATGGGAGACCTTGAGAAGTTCGAGGCCAGGTACCTACCAGCGCAGGACTTCGGACTGCTCATACTGACGACGACGAAGGGTGTGCTGACGCACACGCAGGCCAAACAGGGAGGCGTCGGGGGCAAGCTCCTGGCGTTCGTGTACTGAGGTGTGACGGATGAGCGAAGTACGAGGCTTGCACACGGACGAGATAGAGATGCCCGAGAAGGTCCAGGTCGCCATCGAAGACGGCAACGTGACCGTCAAGGGACCGCTGGGAGAGGTCAGCCGGAGGCTCTTCGACACGAACCTGAACGTGGTGAAGGAGAAGGACTCGGTGTTCGTCGTCGCCCGGACCGGAAGGGCGAAGCACAGGGCGCTCATGGGCACATTTGCGGCGCACATACGGAACATGGTGCACGGAGTCACCGAGGGTTTCGAATGCAGCATGAAGATCGTCTACGCGCACTTCCCGATCAAGGCGTCGGTGAAGGGCGACACCTTCGTGATAGAGAACTTCCTCGGGGAGAAGCATCCCCGCAGTGCGGACATACTGGGAAAGACGAAGGTCGTCGTCAAGGGCGACCAGGTCGTCGTAACCGGCCTGGACATCGAGGAGGTTGGGCAGACGGCGGCGAACATAGAGCGCGCCACCAAGATCAGGGGCTTCGACCCCCGGATATTCCAGGACGGGATATACATCACGAAGAAGGCCAAGAGGTGAGGACATGGCAGGAGACAAGGAAGATCACGAGTTCATGAGCCTCCACATGTTCAAGGAGGAGTACATAGCGAAGCTGAAGGCGCTCGGGATAGAGTCCAAGGAGGACCTCGCCGAAGCGCTGGCCGACGACGGTCGCACGGAGGAGATCCACGAGCACCTCAAGGGCGTGGGCCCGATGACTATCCTGCACTGGAGGGAGGACCTCGGTGTCGGTGGATCGGATGTCGAGCAGCCCGAAGAGGAGCCGAAGGAACCGGCCGTCAAGATGGTCCGCAAAGTCAAGGCCGAGGAGCCCGTCGCCTCTGAGGACGACGTGTCCGAGGACGACGAGGATGTCGAGGTGTCCGAGGGAGAGGACGCGGACGTCGAGATCGAGGAAGAGGAGGTCGAAGTCGAGGAGGAGGACGAGGAAGGCTACCGCGTCAAACTGAAGCCCACGCTCTCCACGGACCTCCAGGACGCCCTCAAGAAGCGCAGGCTCGTCGCCTCCCGTAGGCCTACATTCCTGCGGCAGGAGTACCACAAACGGCAGAAGCTGCAGACGACTGGCTGGCGCAGGCCCAGAGGCATGCACTCCAAGATGAGACGGGGCTACGGCTACAGGACGAACGTGGTATCGATAGGCTACGGAGGTCCGAGGCAGGCGAGGGGGCTGCACCCGTCCGGATTCCAGGAGGTCGTCGTGCACAACGTCAAGGACCTCGAGGGGATCGACCCGAAGGTTCAAGCAGCCAGGGTCGGTCACACGGTCGGCATGCGCAAGCGGATGCAGATAGAGGACAGAGCCGACGAGCTAGAAATCAGGATACTGAACAGGAGCGGATGACGATGGATCTCAAGAACCAGAGGAGGGTCGCGGCGGAGCTGCTCAAGTGCGGGGAGTGCCGTGTCTGGATCGACCCGAACAGGACGGAGGACGTCGCCGATGCGATCACCCGCTCGGATGTCAGGACGCTGATCAACTCGGGAACGATAGCCGCTAAGCAGAAGCGGGGCGTGTCCAGGGCGCGTGCGAACTACCTCAAGGAGCAGAAGCGCAAGGGCAGGAGGACAGGCCATGGCTCCAGGAGGGGTGGGAAGCACGCCCGGAAACCGTCGAAGGAGATATGGATGCAGACGATAAGGCCGATCCGTCGCAGGCTGAAGGAGCTCAGGGACAGCGGCGCGATCGACACCCGGACATATCGCAAGTATTACCTGAGAGCGAAGGGAGGCATGTTCAAGAGCAGGCCTCACCTCGAGTCGCACCTCAAGACAGAGGACGTGCTGAAGGAGCGATGACCATGGCCACTGGACCCAGATACAAAGTGCCCTTCAGAAGGAGAAGGGAAGGACGTACGGATTACAGGCGCAGGGCCGCGCTCGTCAAGAGCGGAAAGCACAGGGCGGTCGTGCGCAGATCCAACAAGCACATGACGGTGCAGTTCGTCACATATGACAGCGTGGGCGACAGGATAGTCGCTTCGGCGGTGTCGACGGAGCTGGAGAAGCTCGGCTGGACCAGTTCAGGCAGATGTGCCCCGGGGGCGTACCTGACCGGCTACCTGGCAGGGAAGAGGGCGCTCAAGAAGGGCATCGGGGAGGCCGTGCTGGACATCGGCCTCCGGAAGCCTATCAGGGGGTGCACGATGTTCGCCGCGCTGAAGGGAGTGATCGACGCCGGCGTGAAGATGCCGCACGACGACGAGATGCTCCCGTCCGAGGACAGGATCAAGGGAAAGCACATGAAGGACGGCACCGAGGGGATGTTCGTCGATGTCAGAGGCAAGATTGGAGGTGCTGAGTGATGGTTGACTGGATGCCGAAGACGAAGTTGGGCAAGCTGGTCGTCGGAGGCAAGATCACAACGATGGGCGAGGCTCTCAGGACGGGGCTGCCGCTCAGGGAACCCGAGATAGTGGACATACTCCTCCCAGATCTGGCGGACGAGGTGCTCGACGTCAACATGGTACAGCGGATGACGGACTCAGGCAGGAAGGTGAGGTTCGCAATCACCGTCGTCGTGGGCAACCAGGACGGCTTCGTCGGGCTCGGTAGGACCAAGGGCAAGGAGGTCGGGCCCGCGATTCGTGCGGCGATCGACGTCGCGAAGCTGAACATAATCGAGGTCAAGCGCGGCTGCGGCTCGTGGGAGTGCGGCTGTCTTACGCCACACTCACTACCGTTCGAGATCGAAGGGCACACTGGCTCGGTCGTCGTCCGGCTGAAGCCCGCCCCGAGGGGCAACGGGCTAGCCATAGGAGACATCGCGAAGAGCGTGCTCAAGATGGCGGGCGTCGAGGACGCCTGGGGATTCACGAAAGGGCATACGAAGACCACCATAAACTACTCCATCGCCGCGTTCGAGGCGCTCAGGATGACCTCGGAGATGAGGGTCACCGACGAGCAGAGGGAACGGCTCAGGATCGTGAGCGGCCCTGTCAAGCTGCATGTGGCGCCGTCGATGGCCGTCGAGGAGTCCGTCGAGGCCGAGAAGAAAGAGGATACGGCAGAGGAAGGGGCGCCCAAGGACGCCGTCCCCGTTGCAGTGACGGAGAAGAAGGAGGGCGAGTAGGATGTCGGCTGTTGCGGTGATAAGGGTCAGGGGACACGCGAAGATAAGACACGACGCCGTCCAGACCATGGAGATGATGAGGCTTCACAGGCCGAACCACTGCGTCCTGCTCCCGATGAACACGACGACCAAGGGAATGCTCCAGGTTGTCAAGGACTACGTCACCTGGGGAGAGGTCCGTGATGAGACCATCGCGAGGCTGCTGGTCAAAAGGGGCGAAGTATCCGGCGGTGGGAAGCTCACGGACGACCACGTGAAGAAGAACTCCGAGTTCACATCGATCATGTCGTTCGCGAAGGCGCTTGAGAAGGCGGATGCGAAACTGACGGACGTCGGGGGACTGAAGCCCGTCATGAGGCTACCGCCTCCGAGGCGCGGATACGAGAAGGTCAAGCGGCCGTACTCCGTCGGAGGAGCGGTCGGGTACAGGGGCGCAGATATCGCCAAGCTCATCGAGAAGATGCTCGAGGGTCCCAAGGAGGTCGATTAGGATGGTCAGCAAGACTAGCAGATACCGGGGCAGCAGGACCCACGGCCGCGGCAGAAAGGCAGGCAGAGGTGCCGGGCTGAGAGGCGGCAGGGGAAACGCTGGCATGCACAAGCACAAGTGGATAAGCACGGTTAAGTACTTCCCTGAGCATTTTGGCCGACGCGGCTTCAAGAGGCCGCAATCGGTCGTCGCACACAAGATCACCATGAACCTCTCCGACCTGGAGCTGTCCCTGCCGGAGCTGGCAAGGGACGGGTTCGCCGAGGAGAAGGACGGCGGATGGACCGTGGATCTCACGAAGATGGGCGTCGACAAGCTGCTCGGCTCCGGAAGGATCGCCACACCCGTTTCAGTACGCGTATCCGAGGTTTCGACGAAGGCGAAGGAGAAGCTTGAGGACGCCGGTGGGAAGCTGCTGGAGGATTGAAGGGAGCATCCCACGCGTCCGCTTCAGAGAGTGCGCATAGGAACAGAGACACGGTCGGGGGCTGAAGGAAGGGTGTCTGATGGCTGAGGGTAAGGAGAAGAAAAGCCTGCTGTACAAGATCAAGCCCATCTCAGACCGTCTGCCAGCGGTCACCAAGCCCGAGGGGCACGTACACTTCAGGACGAAGATGTCCTGGATCATACTGATACTCGTACTGTACTTCGCGATGACGAACGTCGTCATCTACGGGCTGGACGCGGGGCAGGGGATAGACCTGTTCGCGCAGTACAGGGCGATCCTCGCGGGCGCGCAGTTCTCATTGATGCACCTAGGCATCGGCCCGATCGTCACCGGGTCCATCATCATGCAGCTCTTCACGGGCGCGAAGATAATAAAGCTCGATCTCAAGAACCCGGATGACAAGGCGATCTACCAGGGCACTCAGAAACTCCTGGTGATCGTGATGATCGTAGTCGAATCCGTGCCCCAGGTGTACGGTTTCATGGAGCCGTCCGCCAAGTTCATCGGCATGTCGGAATCGGTCCTGGCAGGCAGTGGACATACCCTGGCGCGGACGTTGATCGTGGTGCAGCTGATCGCAGGCTCGTACCTAGTGTTCCTCATGGACGAGGTCGTGTCTAAGTGGGGCATAGGGAGCGGCATCTCGCTGTTCATCGCGGCGGGCGTATCGCAACAGATATTCACGGGCTCCCTGAACTGGCATCCGGCCAACTCCGCTATCGAGATGAGCCTGAACAACCCGCCGGCCGGGACGATCCCGAAGACCATGTACATATTCCATCACATGTCGTCTCCGGAGCTGGTCAACGGAGGCTACGAACAGATATTCTTAGCGCAGCCCAACCCCATGGTCGCGCTCATAGGTACCATAGCGATATTCCTGATAGTCGCGTACACCGAATCCAGCAGGATAGAGCTGCCCCTCGCGCACGGGAGCGCCAGAGGGGCAAGGGGAAGGTACCCGATCAAGCTGATATACGCGTCGAACATCCCGGTCATACTGATGGCTGCGCTGCTAGCCAACGTGAGCATGTTCTCGATGCTCTTCGCCAGCCACCCGTCGTTCATGAATGTCCCCCTGCTGGGAGACAACTGGATGCTCGGCTATTATGCGCAAGGAAACACCGTCCCAGCCGGAGGTCTCGCCTATTATCTCTCGACGGTCAACGGCCTCGGTGATTGGCTGCTGCCGTTATTAAGCAACGACTACATGAACTCTTATCTGAGCGGCATAGGGGACGTGAAGACGAGGCTTCAGATAGGCATCCACGTCCTCGTCTACGTCGGCGTGATGATCATCGGATCTATAGCGTTCGCCAAGTTCTGGATAGAGACCACCAACATGGGCCCAGAGGCGGTGGCGTCGCAGATAGAGTCCAGCGGCATGCAGATACCCGGCTTCAGGCGCGACCCGCGCGTCCTTAAGAGGGTGCTGGAGAGGTACATCCCGGTCGTGACCGTGATATCCGGAGCGGTGGTCGGCGCGTTAGCCGCGGGAGCGGACCTGATAGGCACGGTGGGCAACGCCACCGGCACGGGCGTGCTGCTAGCCGTAGGCATCATGATACAGCTGTACGATGCTATCGGGCGCGAGCAGATGATGGAGATGCATCCGGTGCTGAGAGGGTTCTTCGGAGGAGACTGATCAGATGAAGGGCCCGGCGGGAGGAGCAGGCAAGGGAGGGGGTGCGCCCCCGAGACCGGCGTTCGGCAGCCAGATAGTCATGCTCATGGCGTTCATGATCGCCCTGCTCGTGCTCTTCGACAACAATCTGAGGCAGATGCTCGGCAACTTCGTCGGCATGGGGCTCATGCCCCTCGTCGGCTTCGGCGGGAAGTATCCCGTGATCACGCTCGTCTGCACCGGCGTCATCATGACATTGTTCAGCGTGACCGTGAGGCACTTCTTCATCGACTGGGTCGCGATGGCGAGGAACCAGAGGATGATGTCCGCCTTCCAGAAGGAGATGAGGGAGGCCAGGACGAGCAACAACACATTCAAGCTCAAGAAGCTCACGGAGATCCAGCCGAAGATGCAGTCGCAGTCGCTCAAATCGACCCAGTCGCAGCTGAAGCTGATGCCCATGACCATGATCGTCATCATACCGATCTTCGCATGGATCTCCAATTTCGTCTACCAGGACCTCTCGTCGACGATATTCTCGGTGCCGTGGGAGTTCAACGCGGACATGAAGAACTCGAACGTGCTCC
>JAEHCN010000128.1 GCA_020696395.1 Thermoplasmata archaeon
AGCCCAGGCGTCGGTAGAGCGTTCGGGCTCTCAACTGCCTCTACTTCTGGTTGAACAGCTCAAGGAACTCTCCCCACCCTGTCTCGTTGGGGAACCAGAGCGTCTCAAGATACCGCGCCTCGAACGAGTTCCAGGAACCATACCATCCCCAGTATACCGTCATACCGCGTGTGTCCCTCGTAACAGCCGATGTGGATATCGCTATGACCGAGTCCTTCAAGGCGTCGATCAGTCCAAGGGTCGAGTCTGACAGGGCCGTCTTCTCATCGCTTGCAGGACATCTGGCCAACTCCTCATACAGCAATTCGGCCAGGTCGATCATATCTAGCTGGAACTGAGTCCCGCAGTCGGCATATGCATCCTTGGCGGCGTGATTGTAGGCATTCTTGAACAGGTCGATCCCGATTATCATGTCGTCCGTCCACTCGCTGAAGGAATCCATGGCGGCCATGAACTTGTTCACGTCTATCGCTGCGAGGTTGACCCTCTGAGACTGGTGGTAGTACGATTCCCACCCCATCACCATGTCTCCCGCGACCTGCACGGGCGTCCTGGTGAAGTCCTGCATCAATGGCGCGAACATCGAATCATATGGAAAACCGTTGCCGGGCACGAGCTCCTCCGAGGCCACCATTATGTCGACATACTCGGAGTAACCGACCTCGTACAGCCTCTCCATGCTTGACATCGAGCAGGCATCGAAGCCCAATATGTCCAGCGGTATGTCAGCTTCTCGCAGCGCCTGATCCAAGTCAGGGCCGTACATCCTCGATCCATCAGTATCGTCGCTGCTGAAGGATCGCCACGCGCTGCCGTGATCCCACATTATCACTGCCAAGTTCTCCGACGGGTGTTCGGCGTCTGTCCATATGAGGAAGTCCCTCAGCGTGGAGGAAAGGCCGAATCCCAGTTCCGTCTCCGCGTAACTGACTGTCGTGTCCTCGCCTGAGAACTCGATGATTTCATACCCCGTCGTGCTCAGCCTGTCCACCCACGAGACGATGTCTACCTCGTCGTTATCTGGGAGGGCACACAGCCACGGATAGGTGAAGTCGTCGTAGCAGATTTCCAGGTTGTTGTCGGCATTTATGAAGAGGGCGATGGTCCACTCCGGAATGCCGTTGTCCTCCTGGTCAACAGCAATCGATAGCCCTGTGAATCCAGGGACAGCGAGAATCGCTGCTGCCAGAACAATCACTGACTTGCCCAAAGAACTTTCGCGGATGAGTTTGGTCATGCTAATCCTCCCGAGCCAATGCCTAGCCAATCTCTGTTGCGCTATATCAAGAATTCCGTAAGTCGAGCCGTGGATTGGCACGATGCGACATGCAAACCCGGGCGGATGGGTTAACTATATCGCAGGAAATTAACACCGAGTTAAACTCCTTCTCGGCCCATTTCTCTGGGACTCGAATCGGATTAACTAAGAACCGGATGGATGCTACGGGGACCAGATGCCGATGGAGATTTCGTGGACGAGGAAAGCGAGCGGGCTGCCAGAGAAGGTTAGGGAAGAGATTTCGCGGAGGTTGAACACACTACAACCTTACTTCCCGGAGCTGAAGCCGCAGATCACAATAGGCTTGACACGGTTCTTTGAGGGGTTCGTCTTTCAGTCAAACAGCGGGTCCGTCAAGCTGAAGCTGGAGGTACGGAAGGAGAAGAACGGCGCATGGCGATATCCAACGTATTGGACGATTGCCCATGAGCTCATGCATCTGGCTCAGTTCAATTCCCAAGGCATACCCGGAGACGAGAGGGCCTGTGACCTATTCGCCCTTGCGAGGTTGCCGCCGAGGTTCATTGACGAATCGCCAACGTATCTGTTCGTTCCTCCGGACGCGAGAGCGATCTGGAGGGAGAGAGATGCCGAGCTTGCTCACACACTGGCCGAACGGGCAGTCAGGAAGTTCAAGGATGGCGACATTTCATACGCGTCACATTGGGAGGACGAATTCGAGCACAGATACGAGGCAGTCTGACCACCCGAGCTACCAGCGGATCGTTGACATAATTCCCTCTTCGGACCAACATCTGCCACTTTCCCTCTCGAAACTCCGGAGTTAGAGTAGGCGACCTCTTCTAGAGCATTTGGTCGGCTGGTCGAGAGCCCGAGACGAGCTAGACAATAGTCGGTGGTCGCATACCGTCTGATTGACGAAGAGATGGACATTGCAGTGTGCAGGGAGCCGGATTCGAACCGGCGAACGCCTGCGCGACTAGACC
>JAEHCN010000018.1 GCA_020696395.1 Thermoplasmata archaeon
ATCGTCTCTTACGCGGTAGGCGTGTTCAAGTAGCGTGTACAGTATCCGGTCCACTCCGTACGCGGGCTCTATCACGTGAGGTACGAACTTGTCGCCGGATATCTTCTCAGTGGTGACCGTGAGTTCGTAGCACGTCGAGGGCACCTCGATCTTGCGCCCGTCCAGCTCGACCTCCACCGAGTCCCTGCCGCGGACTGCGTCGGGAGGAAGCTGGGCGATAACCTCCGAAAGGGCTTTCGTGTCGCCTCTGAACAGCTTGCCCATCACGTCGTACTTTGGCCGGACGACTTCCTTCGTGACCTCCTTCGGCTCGTCGAACCGCTCGAAGGCCGTCAGGTCGGCGCCCGAGTGCTTCAGATGCGCCTGCACGTCGTAGCACCCGCGGTCGGCAACGCCGACCAGTTCGACCCAGCCGTACCCGGTCTCCGCCTCCAGGTCCCAGCAGTCCGTGGCATAGTGCGCCATCTCGTCCTTCTCGTGCTGGCGGAAGCGCATCCTGGCAGGGTCCACGCCGACATCCACGGCGAACCTGCGCGTCAGCCACATGAAGTATGCGAGCGCCTCGTTCGCGATTGTGCCAGAGGAGACCGCGTCCAATAGGCTCATCTCGGTGGGCGGGCCGTCGCTGGGCACGAGGGGAAGCACCTCGGCCTTGACATCCCCGTATCTCGGCCATGTCTTCCTCTCGGGATGGAAGAACACCTCGGCCTCCATCAGGTTGAACTCTCTGAGCCTCAGCAGCCCCTGCCTCGGGGATATCTCGTTCCTGAACGAACGGCCGATCTGGACCGCGCCGACCGGGAGCCTCTCCCTGCCGAACCGGTATATCTGCGAGAAGTTCACGAACATGCCTTGGGCGGTCTCCGGTCGCAGGTATCCGACTTTGGCGGAGCCCGCACCCACAGACGTCCTGAACATGAGATTGAAGCGCTTCGGGGCCGTGACCTCCCCCTTGCATGTGGGACACCTCACATCGTGCTCCCTCAGAAGGTCTCCCAGCTCCTTCTCCCTGAGCGCGGCCGGGTTGTCGTGGAGGCCCTCCGCAAGATGGTCCGCACGGTATGTCTCCCCACACCCGGTACACTCGACGTACATGTCGGCGAACGTGTCCAGGTGGCCGGAGGCTTTGAACACGGGCTCGGGGGCGATCATGGGGCATGCGAGTTCCTGAAGACCCTCCTCCAGGACGTGCAACCGCCTCCAGTGCGACTCGATGTTGGTCTTCATGGCGGCGCCGAGAGGGCCGTAGTCGAAGAATCCCGCTGCCCCTCCGTAGATATCGTACGCTGGCCATAGGAAACCTCTGCGCTTGCAGAGAGACAGCAGCTCCTGGGGATCGTCCATCTCACATCACTTGATGAGCGTAGATATGACATCAGTATCATAAATCATCGCGACAAGATTGTCCTTGGAGTCCCTCACGGGCAGCTGGCCGAAGTCCTGCTTGCGCATGGTCTTGGCAGCATCGGCGACGAGCGTTTTCTTGAACACGGTGACCGGGCTCTTGATCATTATCTCCTTCACGGTGAGCTTGGGGAGGTTCACCTTCGAGACCTCGTACCAGAGCTTCATGACGTTCCTGATTCCCTCCCAGTTCCAATTGTCCGCGCCGCTGTTCAACCCCAGGTCGCTCATCACGACCGTGTTGTCCACGACGCTCTGGTTGAAGATGTCCCTGTCCGTGATTATCCCGACAAGCTTCGCATCGTCGTCCAGGACAGGGAGCGCGTTGACCTTCGCAGCCCGGAACGTCGCGAGCGCGACGACCAGAGGAGCGCCCACATAGACGGGTATGCAGGACGAGCGCACGATGTCCTCGACGGTGATCTCAGGGTTCTCCCTCTCGACCACTATCAACAGGTCGGTAGGCGTTATTATGCCCACCAACTTGTCCTTCTCCACGACGGGCAGATGGCTCAGGTCCTTCTCGACCATGACCTTGGCGGCGTCCCGGACGTCCGCCTTCGGGGATATCGTCGGATAGCCCCGCTTCATCACAAGGGCGAGCTGCTCCTCCTCGGGCTTGGAGAATATGTCTTGGCGCGTGACGAAGCCTGCGAGGGTTCCATCGGACGTTTTGACGACGGGCATTCCGGTCTTGTTGCTCTTCACGAGCGTCTTGAGCACCTCGGTCCTGGTGCCAGGGAGCTCGGCGGTTATTGGGTTCTCTGTCATTATGTCCTTGACCTTCATCCGAAAGTCACCTCCTCTTGCTTCTTACAACGAGCACGGGGCACGGAGCGTACCGCGTCACCCTCTCAGCCACGCTTCCCATGAACAGCTTCGAGAGGGCGGAACGCCCGAGCGTCCCAAGGACGACGAGGTCGAAGTCCGCGCAGGTCTCGACGATCTTCCTCGTCGGAGAACCCTCGACAATCAATGGCGTGACCTTCACACCGATCTCCTCGCCCTCCTTGACGACCTCCTCTACCGCCCGCTTGCCCTCGTTCTCAAGCAACGAATAGACGCTGACGATCGAGGAATCCATCGGGAAGCTGACGAAAGAAGTCTGGTCCACGACGTAGAGAGCGGTCACCTCCGATCCCAGCACTTTGGCGAGTTTAAGGCCCTGCGAGACCGCCTCCTTCGTGTAGTCGGAACCGTCGGTCGCGATAAGGATCCTCCTCATGTCGTTCAGACTCTCACCCTCCTTACCATTCCGTCCTGTATCACGGCTGAGACTTCCACAGACCCGTCCGATGACACCAATTCGAGAAGTGGGTCCTCGCCCTGGACGTCTACCACCACGAGGTCATCGGATGTGCTCAATTCCATAGTTATCTTGCGCTTCGGATTTAATACTTTGTGCCCAGAACACGTTGCCAGACGTACCGCGTCGAACTCGGACAGGCCACCTACGGACGCACTCAGATGATAGGCGGCGCGCATCTCGGATATCATGTCGGGTCCGCATATCATCGCGTTATCGGTCCCGAGGGCGACGGAGGCGCCGAGCTTGAGGAGCATGGGTATGTCCGGCGACAACCCGAACGCCTTGTTGGATCTGGGACATACGACTATCGGGACCCGTCTGTCGACACATGCTGCGATGTCGTCCTCCGATGCCGCGGTCATATGCACCAGGAAATCGGGTTCCAGGTGGAGGATCGCTTCGATGTCCTCCCTCCGAGACTCGCTCGCGTGCAGCGCGAACATCTTGTCGGAACCCTTACACATGCGGGAAGCCGTCTCTAGCAGGTCCGGAGGCCAATCGGATATCGAGCTGAATGCGAGTCCGTCGCACTGCCCGATCAGCGCGCGGAGATCGTCATCGGTGCAGGACGAACCTTCCGGACGACCCAGCACAACCCCTCCGACATTGGAGTCGATGGTCGCGTCCCTCAGGCAGGATATTCCCTGCAGACCCTCCTCCCGGAAATCGATGAAACTGGTCGTCCCCGTCCTCCACATAAGGTCCAGAGACGATCTCATGCCGGAACGCTTCTCCTCGTCGGTCGCGGAAGCCAGGACTCGATGCTTGTAACCATCTGGGCCGACCATCTCCTCGACGGATCCCTTGGGAGCCGGGTACGCGAAGGAGTCTCCCAGGTGGGTGTGTGCGTTCACGAAGGCGGGGAGCACGATGGAGCGTGTTGATTCCGGCGGGGGGTCTCCCAGCAAGAACTCCTCCGCGACACCCTCCCTCGACCTCAAGCATCCAGGGACGAGGCCATCTTGCGTGAACACCCAATTGCCCAGGTACTCCTCGGCCATGATATCCAGAGAACATTGCGAGCCGGCATCTAAATAGTTGTCCATCAAGAGGAATACCGCTAGGGAGCGTGGCGAACGGCTTGTGTTTCGTAAATTGATTCAGAGACTTCTGATTTGGTTGAGAAGACTTATATGGGGGGAGACAATCCCCGAATCAACAATAGGATGGAGGTTATCCAGATGGTTGCCAAGATCAACAAGGATGAATGCGTCGCTTGCGGCGCTTGCGTCGACGTCTGCCCCGAGGATGCGATCACCTGCGACGACGTGGCCGTCGTCGACGAGGCGAAGTGCCTCGACTGCGGCGCGTGCGTGGACGAGTGCCCGAACAACGCGATAACGATGGAGTAGACCCTCGTATACCGCATGGCGGGTCACGTGCTCTGACGGACGGAGACCCTCCCGAAACCCCTTCATTCCGGGATTCTACGCGATTTTCGTCTCCCAAGCTTGAAATAGGTTCAGTTTGCTGCATACGGTCGGTGAGCCGACGACTTCCTGGCTGGTAATGGCAGTCATCATCGTGCTTGTCGCCTTCGTACCTTCGATACTCTACCTCGTTTGGATCCGCAACACCGAGAGGTTCTCGCGCGAGCCGTACGGGAGGCTGTTGAGGGTATTCTTCTTCGGAGCCATCGTCTCAGTGCTCATAGCAGTCGTGTTCGAGCTCATCCTCACGATAGCATTCAGCCAGAACATAGAGAGGGTGTACCAGTATCTTGGCGAGAACCCCAGCCTGCCGACGATAGTGCTTGCCTGCGTGATAGCGCCCTTCGTGGAGGAGGCCGCGAAGGGCTTGGGCGCTCTGCGAGCCAGGAAATTCCTGACGGAACTGGAGAACGGCATAGTCTACGGGGCAGCGGTCGGGCTCGGCTTCGCCGCGACCGAGAACCTCCTCTACGAGAACGCTGCCCTGATAGAGGGGGGAGCACAGGCGTTCATAGCCACGGCCGTTATCAGGAGCATATCCTCCGCGCTGCTGCACGCCACATCTTCGGCGGTCATGGGCCTCGGGATCGCCAGGAAGACACTCGGAGTGGGCGGCTGGGGGATGTACTATCTCGCCGCCGTCGCGATGCACGGCCTGTTCAACTTCGCCGCTTCCTTCGGCGTCCTCTACGAGGGACAGGTCGGAGAGATCGCGTATTCCATTGGCCTCGCCTCTGCCCTCATAATCGTTTTCGTCGGCGTCTCCGCCATGCGGTCGAAGATCCGGGCCCTGGACCAAGGACATGTGAGAGGGATGAGGAAGGTCGTCTGAGAGAAGCAGCGCGGTCCCTGGAAAGAAATATGAGGGAGAGGCTACGATTGCCCACCGTTGACCTTCAGAGCGTTCATATCTGCCGACATCTCTCCGAGCGACTCACTCGTCGCACTGCTGGACCAGCTCGGACGAACTCGAGCAGATCTCAAGGTGGTGAAGCCCACCAACCTGCACGTGACCCTGAAATTCCTCGGCGACACGGAGGAAGCGCTGGTCGACGACGTCACGGATAGGATGCGCCAGTCCGTGGAGGGGATTCCGGTATTCGCAGTCAAGCTCGAAGGTATCGGGGCTTTCCCTTCCATGTCGAACATACGGGTGATATGGATAGGAATGGACGACGGGAGGCATCTGGCCGGGATTGCAGCCCGGCTCGATTCGTCACTGGAGGAGATGGGGTTGGAGCGCGACCGCAAGGGGTTCAAACCCCATCTGACGGTGGCTCGGGTCAGAAGCGGGAGGGGGCTGGACGTCGTTCAGGGGCTGATCACGTCAAACGCGACTACCGACTTCGGCGATTACACCATCGACAAGATAGTGCTTAAGAAGAGCGTCCTCACACCCCAAGGGCCCCGGTACTCGAACATCAGGGAAGCCACGCTGGCACAGGGCTGAACCAGCCCGAGCATGCCTTCCTATCGTCCCGGGGTAGGGTCGAGGGCACGATCCAGCAGCTCAAGCAGGTCGATTACCTTCACGGACTCCTTTCCAGACTGGCAGTCTCTCAGGTTCTGCACGCACCAGGGACAGGCCGTGAGGATCATGTCGGCACCGACGGACTCCGCGTGGCCGATGCGGGTTCGTGCGATCGCGACCGAAAGCTCCGGAAGGCCGCTCTTCACGCCGGACCCGGCTCCACAGCAGTGACTCTCCAGCCTAGAGCGCTCCATCTCGACTGCCGGTCCGCCGGTGGCCGCTTCGATCAACCTCCTGGGAGCGTCGAAGACTCCGCGTTCACGGCCGAGGTCGCACGGGTCGTGATAGGTAACGGTTTCCGGCAGGTCCAGCCTAGTCAGAGGTAGCTTAGCCAGGCGCTCGTCAAGGAACTCTGTGATGTGGACCACTTGGACTTCGTGCCTCTCCTTGAGGTCATCGCAGGAGTCCAGAGCAGAGTAGCATCCGGGGCATGAGACCACGACGGTCTTCGCGCCCGCGGACGAGAAGGCGTCGAAGCAGGCTTCGGCCTTATCCCTCGCCAGGCCCACATCCCCGATCTTATTCGCCGTGGAACCGCAACAACTCTCAGAGGAGCCGAGATACGCTGGCTTCTCACCAGCCGCCCTGAGCAACCGGACAGCGCATCTTGCCGTCTCGGGGTGGAGGAGCGAGGTCGAGCATCCGGCGAAGTAGAGGACTTCGCCCTTCCCAGGGAGGCCGAGACCTTTGGCCCACCTCGACCTTCGCGCCCTCGGCATCTGCCACGGATTGTCGTAGTTGCGAACGCTCTTCGTGACCGTCTCGTGCTCTGGAAGCATCTCCCCATTTTGCTTCAAACACTCATTACGGGAATTCAAAATGCCCTTTCTTATGTCAATATCAACGGGGCATGCCTCGCGACACTCACCGCAGGACGTGCAGAGTTGCAGGCCCCCCTCGACCGACTCGGACAACGCGCCCCTCGCGGCCGAGAGATAGACTCCTTGCCCTCCGACATGGCCTGAAGTGCCGAAAACAGGGCCGACGACTTCGTAGACGGGGCACCGGGTCACACAGGAGCCGCACCCGATGCAATACATCGACTCGGAGTCACCCGCAGCCAGTCGACCGCCGTCCACGAATATCACGACCACCTCCGCGGGACCGTGCATCCCCCTGAATATCTTCTTCTCTATGTCGGCCGTGTAACTCGGCCCGGCTATCACGTTCACGTACGCGGTGGTGACCTTCCCGGTCGAGAAGAAGGTCTGCAGCTTGACCAGGTTCATGGCGTCGTCCAGCGACGGGACAATCTTCTCAGGTGTCGTGACGACGATATGCTTCCCCGGGAGCATGGCGCACTTCGCGGCGTTCCCCTCGTTGTGCACGATCACGACTGCCCCTTCGCAAGCAGTGATTGCGTTGGCACCAGTCAAACCGACGGTGGCGACATCGAGAAACCCAGCGATCTCCTCCTTGACGGCAGCGGTCAACTCGTCGGGGTCATCCGATATGGTGCGACCGAAGTGCTCCGAGAGCAGGGCAGATATCTGGCCTCTCGTAAGATGACACGCCGGGCCGGTCGGATGCACCGCATCGCATCCTGCAAGCTGCACGATTCTGTCGCCCAGGTCCGTCTCTATGACTTGAACCCCCAGATCGGAAAGGCGCTGAACCAGGTGGAGCTCCTTCGTAATGTTCGATTTGGACTTGACGACGAGCTTGCTCCCGGACACCTCGGATCGGATGGCCCTGAGGGCCGACCCAGCGTCCTTGGCTAGGATCACGCGGCAGCCGTTCCCCTCCAGAGAAGCCACAGCGTCGGAGAAGAGGTCCTCGTCGCCCACGCACCTCTCCTTGAGCTTCCGCAGACGCTCCCTGCGGGAATCCAGGTCCGGCAGCCTGCCGATGTTCAACCGCTGCCTGTCAAGGATCGTCCCGAACGAACGGCGCATGCCCTCGAGCTCTGTCGTGCCCTCGACGGCCTTCCGGACCCTGTCCTGCAGACCCATGTGATCGCTCCGCCTCTAGTAACGCGAAGGCATCTAGGGGAGCATTCGCCCCTAGGACTCCTGCAGCGTCCAGAGCTGGTCGTACTCGATCGAGTGCGCAATCCCGGCCTTCTTGAGTATCTTGCTCAGGCGCTCCGTCACGCGCAAGACTTGGGCGGTCTTCACGTCGGCCCTAACGTACATCTCCTTCCTCTTGGACGGCTGCGGGAAAACCAGTCTCATCCTGCCACGTCTGTTGTAGCCTTCCGGCTTCCTGTTCTTCTCGAGATCCATCAGGTTGAGTCTCATGAACATCTGCATGATCTCGTCCTCGTCCGGCACCTGATCCGTCTCCTCCAGGAACGCCTTCATGACTTCCTCGAAGGATTTGGACAGATTCCTGTACCTGAACGGTTCCTTGAACACTATGTGGCCTGTCTGAGCTTTCATCTCAGTCGTTCAGATTGGCTAGGGCGTATATAACTATAGTGTAGTCCACAACATGGCACAAGAGATTTATCGACACGATTGCATGCTCTCCAGGATGACCAACGTCCTGACGATAGCGGGGTCCGACCCGGTAGGTGGGGCGGGGCTACAGGCGGACCTGAAGGCCATAGAGGCGTCGGGGGCCCACTGCTGCACGGTCGTCACGTGCCTAACCGCCCAGAACACGAAGATGGTGGCCTCGATATACCCAGTGCCATCCGCAGAGGTGGACAAGCAGCTGAAGGCGGTGCTGTCCGATGTCAGGATTGACGCGGTCAAGACAGGTATGCTGTACAGCGCTGAGACCGTGAAGGTCGTGGCTTCGAGGTTGAAGGGATTCGACGGACCCATCGTGGTGGACCCGGTGATGGTCGCGACGACGGGGGCCAGCCTGCACGAGGAGGGGTACGTCGACGAGCTGAGAAGACGGCTGATACCGATGGCCACGCTGCTCACGCCGAACCTGTTCGAGGCGGAGGTGCTCTCAGGCGTCAGGGTACGGGATTCCCGCACAGCCAGAAGAGCGGCGAATGCGATACTCGAGGAGGGACCGGACGCTGTGCTGGTCAAGGGCGGGCACTCGGACTCTGATGAGGCCTTGGACATGCTCTTCATCGACGGAGAGGTGATCAAGATATCAACGCCCCGAGTGGATACCGAAGTGCATGGGACGGGCTGCGCCCTGGCTTCCATGATTGCCGCCCACCTTGCCCAGGGCTACTCCGTCGAGGAGGCGGTCAGGGTCTCGAAGAGCATGACATACAAGGCCATTCTGGCCAGGGAATCCGTGGGACGAGGGATACCCTGCGTCAACCCGATGGCCGTTCTGAGAGGGGGAGCACAGAAGGTGGGCATGCTCGAGGAGCTTCAGCAGATGTCGTATGACCTTGAGGCACTCCTCACGCCGCAGCTACTTCCGGAAGTCGGGTCGAACATCGGATACGCAGCCTTCGGGGCGCTCTGCCCTGAGGAAGTCGCGGCGTTCACCGGGAGAATCGTGCGGATGGGAGACCGCGCGAAGACCATCGGCTGCGCCGAATTCGGAGCGTCGAAGCACATCGCTAGGATAGTGATGGCAGTCTCGGCCTTCGATCCGTCCATCCGCTGCGCGTTGAACTTCAAGTACTCAGAGGACAACTTGCGGGCATGCAGGAAGGCGAAGCTGACGGTCGCGTCTTTCGACCGAGCGAAGGAGCCTGCTGACGCATCGTCCATGACATGGGGCGTGACGCACGCCATCGAGAAGCGCGGTGGCGTGCCAGACGTCATATTCGACCGCGGTGGACCCGGCAAAGAACCCATGATAAGGCTGCTCGGCCGCGACCCCCCCGAAGTGTTGTCGAAACTAAGGAGCATCTCATCGAAGATCGAGAGCAGGTGAAGCATTGAAGATAGCCATGTTCACGGACTCATTCCATCCGATGGTCGACGGGGCGGTCGTGGCCATGGAGAGGCAGTGCATGGGCCTGGAGGCCAAGGGCCACGAGATCGTAATGCTCGCTCCGAGGCCTTCGGTCGACGTGGAGACCCGCTGGCCAGTGCACTATCTGCCCTCGGTTGAGTTCAAGTCGTATAAAGGGTACAGGATCGGCGTGTCCCCGTCGGACATGCTCGAATATCTTCGGGGGCAAAGGGTCGATGTGATCCACTGCCACGGCCTGGCTTCGATGGCTATCCTGAGCCTGACGGCGGGAAAGGCCCTTCGAAGGCCGACAGTGCTGACGTTCCATACGATGGCCAACGAAGCGGTGAGGTACTATTCGTTCATCGGGGTGAGAGACGACCTCGTGGTCCCTCTCGTCTGGGTGTACCTGCGCAACCTGCTGAAACGACCCGAGATGGTCCTCTTCCCCTCCAGGCCGATCGAGAAGGAGCTGCTTGGGCACGGCATAAAGACGAAGGCACATGCCGTGGTCCCGACGGGAGTCGATTGCTCTCTCTACAAGCCGGAGAATCGAGACCCCTCCATCCTCTCAGAGCACGGCCTGGAGGGCAGGCGCGTCATGCTACATGTCGGCAGGCTCTCCAGGGAGAAACGACTGGATATCGTGCTCCGCGCCGTCAAGGACCTGGCAGGAGAGGAGCCGGACCTAAGGCTTCTAGTGGTCGGCTCTGGCCCGGCCGAACGGGAGTACCGGAGCTTGACGCGCAGACTCGACGTCGAGGACCGAGTCATCTACACTGGGTTCGTCCCGGACGACTTCCTCCTAAAGGCGTATGCGACTTGCGATATGCTCGTCCTCGCTTCCACATTCGAGACGCAGGGGCTGGTCATACTGGAGGCGATGGCATCGGGCACACCTGTGGCTGGGATGCGGTGCAGGGCGATACCGGAGTTCGTGACGGAGGGGCACAACGGCACCCTGTTCGATGAGACTTCCTGCGCCGAAGGCATAAGGCGTTGCCTGAACAGCCTGGACGCCTTCCGGCCCAACTCCGTTGCGACGGCCAGAATGTATTCGACAGATGCCTGTACCGATAGGCTCGTTGAGGCCTACGAGCGTGCCTCGGACGTCAAGAGGAAGTCCCTGACCTGAGCGACAGGACACCGGCTATCGGTGGGCGAAAGGTTTTCTAAGCTCCGGATTCATCTTATGCCCGGGGTAGAGGCTGCCGGTATCCTACACCGTCTTCGTGAGTTTGTACGCGCTGTCTGTCGTGGCGGGAATAGCGGCAGCGCTCTTAGTGATAGTCGGCAGGAAGAACATCTCGCTCCACAAGCTGTTGGGGTCGGCGAAGTACAACTTGCTGTACATCATCATGATCGCGGCGGCGCCACTCCTGGTCCTCCTCGAACACGCGTTCGTGAGTGTCGAGACGAACTCAAAGGAGATCGTCTACACGAACTGGTTGTTCAGCATAGGTGGGAACGCCATATCGATACTACAGGACAGGCTTGACTACCAGGTCCTGACGGACCTGTCGATCGTGGTCTACGTCTGGATCTTCGCGTTCGTGTTGTACTTCACGCCGATACTCATACTCGCTCTCGACGACAGGGCGACATTCAGGAGATACTCGCTGGCAGTGTTATTCAACTACGTCATCCTGCTCCCGTTCTACCTCTTCTTCCCGGTCACGGTCACAGGGTTCTACGCGGACTCCGGGATGACCCCTCTCCTATACATCGACTCCAACTGGGGGAGGATGGTAACCAGCATCGACCCGCTGAACAACGACTTCCCGAGCGCCCACGTCAGCCTGGTGGTCACAGCTCTGTTGGTGCTCGTATATGCGGGGGTGGATTACAGGCGGTATTACTATTTCGTCGCATTCGCGGCAGTGGGCATCACGTTCTCGGTCCTGTACCTGGGGGTACACTGGCTGGCCGACGTCTTCGGCGGGTTCGCGTTGGCGGTGGTTGCTTACGTGATCTCGGGCAACGAGCGCATCCAGATGGCTTTCGACAGGCACGTGAGGGCGTTGACCCGCAAGATATTCAAGGAGAAGGATCCGGCCCCTTAGCCTCGCCTTACATCGCTGATCTGACGAAGATGATAGTGACCTTGAAGTAGAGCGCTCGGCCGGATATCTCTCCGTTGTACCCGGTCTCGGGGTTGCTCTTGTGTATCTCGAAGGTCCCGTTCGCGGAATCGATTCCAGACAGGATGAAGATCTGCCCTGATTGCAGCACACCTTTGACCGCGTAGACGTCGGCCTCGGTCACCATGTGCCTCACCACGACCTCGCCCGCGCCGTCGTCTGCTCCGGGGTCGAAGGACTCGACGACACACGCCCAGCCAGCGGGGTCTTCGCCGTCGGATGGGTCGCCGAATGGATACACGACCTGGCCGACGGTGGGGGCGTGCTTGAAGGTTACCACGTCAAGGTCGATATCGACCACCAGGACATCCCATTTCCATTTGAAGTGTGGCACGAAATCCATGGCCACAGGCTCAATGTTGAAGAGGGCTCTGAAGGTGGATTCCGGCATCATCTCGGTGGCGTTCAGATGCTCGACCATCTGGACGGTCTCAACCATCGACGGGTCCACTGCGTAAGCGTCCTCAGGGGGGATTTCGATGGTTTGGGTGTCTCCTATCGTGAGGCCGAGCACGCCTAGAGCGAAGCCTTTGATGGTCCCACCTTCGACGTCGTACTTCCCAGCGGTCATATCGAACGGCACGTAGGACTCGTTGGCCCTGAGGGCGAAGGTCAGTGACTTGGGATACAGCACATCGTCGAGCGCCACCTCTGGCAAACTCGTATCGAACACCCGACCGTCCGAGAACATGCCGATGTAGTTGAGCGTGACAACGTCGCCCATCTCGATTGGATTGGATGAACTAGTCACACTTCCCTGAGCGTTATCGTACACCACGTATCCCACAACGCCCACAGACAAGACCACTGCGACCGCGGCGAGTGCCAGAAACACGCGTGTATGGTCGCGTGGCGACCTCATGTCTACTTCGGATCCGCCAGCCATTGCTAGTCCTGAGCCGCGGTTATGGCCTGACCTGATATAAAGCCTTTCAGTCGCCCACAAGGGCTGAAACGGTGGCACCCAGGGTCGTTGAACGGACCAAGGAGGAGGCTCACCCGCCGAAGACCGGTGGGAAGATCGCCACTTCATCCCCTTCAGAGAGTTCGACGGAAGAGGGATCGATGGGTGTGACGTTCCTTCCGTTGAGGAGCACCACGAGGACATCAGACCGGGGTGCTCCTGTGGTTAGGAGTTCTCTCAGACCGGGCTCAGCCAAGCTCACAAGGGCCTCGAGCAGCTCGGCGAGGTTCGAGGCGTCGACCTGGACCTCGTCCATGCCGGATGCCTCCCGGACAGTGGCGTACATCTTAACGGACACGCGTACCATGCGATTCCCGCACTCGAATCGTCGCGGACCATAGTAATAGCTGTGGGAGCCCGGAGGCGCATACCCGGGAACGGGACCCCCCACGCCTGGACTGCGATGAGTTCACGCACAGACGGGGGAAATGCTATCTCCGGTCCTGCGGATTACCTGATCGAGTCTCACCTTCCGAACCGGAGCGGCGTACATGGGAACCGAACCTGAGGCCATGACAACGATCAGAATCAAGGGCATGCACTGCGCCACATGCACTGCCGCGGTCAGCGACGCGCTCGATGCTTTGGATGGGGTGAGAGACTCTCAGGTGAACCTCGCCGCCGAGAGGGCCTCGGTTAGATACGACCCGGCGAAGGTGTCAAGGGGTGATCTGGAAGACGCGATAGCCGGCGCGGGATATGACATCCTGCGCGATTCAGTCACATTCACAGTGGGTGGAATGCATTGCGCGGCCTGTGCGGAAACGATAAAGGCAGCTCTTGAAGGGACGATGGGTGTGACGCACGTCTCGGTCAACTTCGCACTTGGAAAGGCGACCGCTGCATATGACCCAGAGCGGGTGAAACCGCAGGCCCTTGCGAAGACGATTGAGGACGCGGGCTACAAGGTGTTGGAAGTCGAGGGGGTGATGGCCGAGAGGCTCGCGAGACAGGAGGAGCTGCGGGATCTCAGGACGGTCCTCGTCACTGCGATCGCCTTGGCAATCCCCATCGCCGCGCTCTCCATGGTTCCCGCTTTTGGAGACGGCCAAATCATGCAAGCTTCGTCCCGCAACTGGCTGCTGCTTGTCCTCTCGTTGCCCGTGCAATTCTACGTTGGTCTGAGATACTACCGAGGATTCTACAGTGCCCTCAGGAACAGAAGGGCCAATATGGACACCCTCGTCGTGCTGGGGACGTCATCTGCATGGACATACAGCGCGCTGGTGACGCTCCTGCCGGATGTTCTGGGTTCCCAGGGGGTCTATTTCGACACCTCAGCGGTCATAATCACCCTCGTCCTCCTGGGGAAATATCTGGAGCTGGGAGCCAGGAGCACCACCTCTGAGGCGATCGTGAGCCTCATGGACCTGCAGCCTCCGACAGCCACGAGAATCGAAGGAGACAGGGAAACCGTCGTCGACGTTGACATGCTCAGGCAGGGAGATATGCTCATAGTCCGGCCAGGGGAGAGGATACCTGCAGACGGAGAGGTTCTCTCCGGCCGTTCGTCCGCCGACGAATCGCTCGTCACCGGTGAATCGTTCCCTGTAGAGAAGGTCCCTGGGTCAGAGGTGACAGGAGGGACGCTCAACCTCACCGGGATGATCCGGGTCAGGGCGTCCAGGGTGGGCGGTGACACGACCTTGTCACAGATCGTGCGCCTAGTAGAGGATGCGCAGATGACCAAGGCACCTGTCGAGAGATATGTCGATTTCGTCGCTGGCTACTTCGTCCCTGCGGTCCTGGCCATATCGCTCGCCTCGGCCGCATTCTGGTACTTCATCGGTCCAGGTATGTTCGATGTTGACGATGCTGGTAGGTTCTCACTCACAGTCTTCGTTGCCGTGCTGGTGATTGCGTGCCCGTGTGCGCTCGGGCTGGCAACACCCACGGCGGTCGTCACAGGGACTGGAAGAGGGGCTCAGCTGGGCGTGCTTATAAAAGACGCAGAGACCCTCGAGAAGGTGAGCAAGCTCAGCGTGGTCATCCTCGACAAGACCGGCACCCTCACCGTGGGTGAGCCACGGGTGGCGAAGCTCTGGACCGCGGAAGGAGTCTCCGAGGAGGAGTTGCTCCGCCTCGCTGGCGGGGCGGAGAAAGGCTCGGACCATGTCCTGTCGAGCGCGATAGTTGAATCCGCGGAGGAGAGGGGTATCCCGCTTGAGATTCCAAGGTCCTCAGACGTGCTGGCAGGGGAAGGAGTCGCATCGGAACTGGCGGGAGCCCTGATCCATGTCGGCAACAGGAGGCTCGCCGCTAGGCTCGGGATAGACCTGGGTGACGCAGAAATCCATATGCAGAACATGGAGAACGACGGGGCCACGGCCGTGGCATGCATGGTGGATGGAGAGCTGAAGGGGGTGCTAGGGATCGCAGACACTGTGAAAGCCGAGGCGAAGGAGGTCATCGGTCAGCTAGATGCGCTCGGTCTCAAGACGGCGATTCTGACGGGAGACAATGCGAGGACGGCCCGAGCGGTGGCCTCGGCGGTCGGAATCGGTGAGTTCAAGGCCGAGGTGATGCCAGCGGACAAGGCCGCAGTAGTGAGGTCTTACAGGAAGGGCGGTTCAGTGGTCGCGATGGTCGGGGACGGCATGAACGACGCACCCGCGCTGGCCGAGGCGGACGTAGGCATCGCTCTTGGCGGTGGCTCTGACATCGCGATGGAGGCAGGCAACATCGTGATCGTCGGGGACGACCTCCGAGGGATCGTGACCGCCATCAAGCTGAGTGAGCGGACCTACGAGAAGATAAGGCAGAATCTCTTCTGGGCACTAGCTTACAACACCGCAGCGATTCCGGTCGCAGCCGGCGTACTCTATCCGCTAACAGGATGGCTCCTGAGTCCCATGGTAGCAGCCGGGGCGATGGCGCTCAGCTCTGTCTCGGTCGTCGCGAACGCGGCACTGTTGAGGCGCTTCAGGCCGTGAGATGACGCTATTGGACCCTGCCAGAAGTAGAAAAGGTTATGTTTGTGCGGTTCGATAACAGCGTTTGAAGTCTGAAGCGGTCACCTGCGACCGAGATGGGGCGAAATACACAGCGCAGGTGTAGACCCGGAGCCTTAACCCCCGTTGAAGCTCGTCGGAAGTGACCTCGATGTTTGGCAAGAAACTGCTAAAGGGATATCTTGTTGAGAAAGACGGAAGTCTTCTGAAGGAATTCATTTTCAACCCCAAGGCCGAGGGAACCTGGAAAGACGTCAAGACGGCAATCTCCGGAAAGGGAGACCTTGCTGCGCTGGGCGCCTTCGAAATAGGCAGGTTCGCCGGCACGGTCGTGACCGGGGCGAAGATGCATTTCATAGTGATCGGCAAGGATGTCGCCGAGGACGACGAGGTGACATTCTTCCGCGAGATGCTCAACTCCGTAGAGAAGTCTCTCGACGCTGCGATAGAGGGGAAGATCTCAGCAGCCAATGAAGCCGAGGAGAGGGCGAGGGACGAGCGAGCAAAGGCGAAGGACGCGGTCGCCGCCTTGGAGGCCGAAAGTGGCGAGCTCGCGAACGAGGCTGATGAGCTCGACAAGCTCAGAGAGGAGCTCGAGAACCTGAGAAACGAGACGTCGAAGTGGCAGGAGGAGCTCAAGGACTTCGAGAACAAGGTGAACGACCGACACATGCAGATCAACGAGAGGGTCACCCTGCTGCTGGAGAGGGAGCAGGCCCTCCTCAGGAACCAGAAAGCCTTCGATGTGGCCACGGGTGCCAAGCGTGACCTGATCCGGAGTATGCAGGAGAACATCGCCGACCAGGTCGGGGAGTACGAGATGGGCTTCGGCAAGCTCGCCAAGGAACGTATGGACGTCCAGGCGAAGCGGGACGAGCTGGAGGACGATCTCGCGAGATTCGCCGGCGAGAAGGATGAGTGGCAGAAGCAGGTTGAGGAGACCCAGATTCGCATCAAGAGCCTCGACCGGGACCGGGAGGAGCTGAAGGCAGCCAGGAGCGAGATTGATGACAAAGAGGGTTCCCTGAGGAGCTTCGAGGCGCAGCTCGATGTCCGAAAGAGAGACATCGAGGTGTCGATGAAGGATTTCGACAACGAGAAGGCGGACTTCGCCAGGGAGACTGAGCAGATGCGGCTGGACCTGAAGGACCTTGAGAAGCAGCTCGAAGAGAGGGAGAAGGGCATCTCCGAGGACGAGGAGAGGATACGCTCCAGCAAGGAGGAGTCCGAGAGACTGAGAGGCGAGCTTGATTCTCGGACCCAGGAGCTGGAGGGACGCGCAAAGGAACTCTCCGACAAGGAAACAGACATCGGAGGGCGCGAGCAGGCGCTCGAGAACAGCCGACACGAACTTGACACTAGACGCAGCCAGATCGAGGCGAACGCGGAGACGCAACAGGCGGAGCTCTCGACCCTCCTGGCCAACATTGGCAAGGAGAACGAAGAACTCCAGTCCAGAACGAAGGCGCTCGATGACCTGGACGTGCAACTCAAGGAGCGGGAGTCCAAGATCCTCGACGACGAGAGGCGCGTCGAGTCCCTCCTCAGAGAGTTCGACAAACGGGAGAAGGATATCGCGAAGGGAGAATCCGCCCTCGAGGAGAAGGAGGCTTCGGAGCAGGCTGAGAACCAGAGCCTCCAGGACATGAAGACCGCCCTCGAACAGAAAGAGGGTGAGATGCAGGCCAAGGCCGCCGAGCTGGAGGAGCTCAAGGCAGGCATGGCGTCCAGGGAGGACGACCTTGCGAGACAGACCGCGGAGCTGGAAGCGGCTAAGGCAGCGACGGCGTCCATGCAGACGCAGATGCAGGAGCTGGAGACGAGCCTCAACGAGAGGGATGAGAGCCTGCGCTCCGCCAAGGAGGAGCTAGAAGGGCGCGAGGAGGCACTCAGCTCGATGCAGGTCGAATTGGACGAGCGAGACAAGATGCTGGCCGAGAAGGAAGGCGCCATCCATGAGGAGAGTTCCCATATCAAGACTCAGGTCGATGAAGAGATGGCGCGATTCGAGCAGGAGAGGACGGCCCTCGGTGAAAAAATCCTTCAGGCGGAATCTAGGGAGAAGCAGCTGGCGGAGACCGAAGCGTCCCTTGCTAGGAAACAGGCGGAGCTTGAGGATCGCGAGTCCGGGTTCACAAAGAAGCTGGAGGAGATGGACATGAAGAGGGCCAGTCTTGAGCAGGAGACGGACAAACTCGCCCAGGAGAAGAGCAACTTCGAGACCATGCGCGACGGTCTGGAGAAGCAGAGGAAGGTAGTGAGCGACCAGGCCGACAGCATCTCAGAGATCACCAAGAGGATAGAGGCGCTGAGGACGCGTTCACGCAGGACGGGAGAGGGGCAGAAGGCTGAGGCGGGCTCCGAGAAGCCCGATTCGGGCGACAGCGAGAAGTAGCAATGAGACGATTCTGACAGCCGTCACGCCAGCCGGGGCCAACCCTGCTCCAGCCTGTTGGCGGCGTCCACGTAGGTTCTTCTGAAGAGCGGCTTTGTAAGTGTCGACATTCGCAACTGCTCGGCCACGTGCGGTCTCACGCTCTCCATTGCCTCCATCCCAGATTCCGACTCGTAGACCTCCAGCAGCCTCATGCACATGTCGAACTTGACAGGTGTGAAGAGCGGTTCGCTGCCGAGCACGGAGGATAAGAGGCATCCCAGGTCTTCGAGCGGGTCTCCGACCGTAACGTCCTCGAAATCCACTCCGAATATTCTCCCATCGGCCATCACGAAGTTGGCCAGCTCGACGTCCTTCATAATGAGTGACCGCCCGTTCCTGGCGAGCACCGCGTGGAACTCTGCTAGCCATGCTGCAAGTTTCTCCGCGGCCTCGGTGCTGAACATATGGTTGATCAGCGTGTCGCATCTCTCCCCGGCTATGTACTCTAGGACGAGGTACTCTCCCGCACGGTACAACGGGAAAGGCACGTCCAGCCCTGTGCTTCTGGCCTCAGACAGGATGTTGAACTCGTGTTCTCCTCTCCTGCTGAGAGACCTCTTCAGTATCACTGGACGCACATCGGTCTCGACCACCCAGACCCTGTTCCTCTTGCTGGGTATTAGCGTCTCGTTGACAAGGACCACCCTCTGGTTCAAGGCATTCCTCAAAGCGTCCCAGCCCGGAGTGTCCAAGGCCGTCAGGTCCGGTGCCATCACTCCTCCTTATGCATCATCTGGCGATAAGTATTCTGCCCTGAAATAGAGCGAACGCCGTCATCGGGAGCCTTCGACTCCCTGCCCCGCCCCGCTCTTCCATGTCGTGGAATCCGCCCTCAGGGCGTCCAGGAGCTCCTTCGTGAGTCGGAGCGCTTCGTCTAGAGCATCCTTGTGCAGAGCGCTCATCGCACTCTTCATCGTCACCATGTGCTTCGATGTATCGGCCCCCCAGCTTTTCGCCTCTATTATGAGGTTCCGAGCCTTCCCCAGCTCTCTCCGCACAAGCTGGGGGATGCTTGGGGACATCATGTCTTCCGTCTGTTTGGCGAGGGCGGACACCAATGGCCAATCGCCCTCCCTGCAGGCCTCCCATGCGCTGCTCATGGTGCGCCGCGCACGGGCGGTGTCATCTCCGAGCGCACTAACATCAACGATAAGAAGCTCGATCTCCTCCAAGAGCCGCGCCGATCCCGTGAACCCCTTCATCGCTTCGGCATATAGCAGGTCGCGGGATTTGGCTTTGGGCTTCAACATGGACAGGTTGTCGAACATCTGGGGCCTAACGAACGTTTCCCTTTCGGCGACTGCCTCGGCCTGGGAATCTTCGACATCATCATATCCGCCCGGATAGGAAGGGACGTCCGAGAATATCGCGCCACAGAACGGACAGTACGCATCCGATGAGCCCACCATCATGTCACATGAGGTGCACTGGTACTGGACCTCCGGCGGCTCTGCCCCTCCTTCCTTGGGAACGAAGGTCGTCTGGGGCTCGACCGGCCTCGGTGGCGTGTCGGGATGCGAATTCGACGGAGAAGGGGCTGAGACCTGGGAGGGCGCAGGATTGGAGGGCATGGAGCGAAGCGTCCTCTGAAGGCGAGGCCTCGACCTGTCGCGCTGGCTGCCGTTCCTGCCCGAGGTTCTTTCCTGCATCTCTCGTTCTCACTCTCACTGGGAGTCCTGTACGTATAATCTGGCACGCGAGAGTATTTTAATGATGGTCTATAGCTATCACGAGATGCAACAATCCAGGGGTGACGGGGGCATCCTAATCCGCCTTCACCACTCTAAGGAACTCTTCCTCGTGGAGGATCTTCTTGCTGAGCTTTCGGGCGTTAGCCAGTTTCGAGCCCGGGTTCTCGCCGGCCACGACGAAGTCGACCGCTTTGGACACGGACGAGGCTACCTGCCCACCGAGCGATTCGACCAGGGAGCCCGCCTCCTGCCGGCTCATTGAACGGAGCTCCCCGGTGAAGAGGAAAGTCTTTCCCTCCAGTGGGCCCGAGCGCGGATTTGAGGCGGTCATGTTGAGGCGTTGCCCCCGGAGGCGCTCGACGAGCGACAGGTTCTCGGTACGGTCGAAGAACTGGCGTACTGATGATGCCACCACGGCTCCGATGCCGGGTACCTTGGACAGCTCATCCTCCGGTGCGGAGATGATCGCGTCGATATCGCCGAAGGCGCGCGCCAGGTCGCGGGCAGTCGTTGCCCCGACGTGTCTTATGCCCAAAGCGAACAGCAGGCGCTCGAATCCCCTCGCCCGGCTCGAATCGATGGCTGCGACGATGTTCGCAGACGACCTATCCGCGACTCCCTCTAACCCCGTGAGATCGGAGGGGCTCAGCGAGTACAAGTCAGCGGCGTCGTCGACCAGCTCCGAGTCGACCAACTGGTCGATGAGCGACGGACCGATTCCATCGAGGTCCATAGCGTCACGCGAGCAGAAGTGGAGCAGACGTTCCTTCACCTGTGCAGGACAAGACGCGTTGACACATCTCCTGACCGCCTCGCCCTCCTCACGGGCGGTCTCTGAGCCGCAGGCAGGACAGTGGGTAGGCATGACGAACTCGGTCTCGTCGCCCGTCCTCCGCTCTACGATCGGTTTGACGACCTGAGGGATGACATCCCCAGCGCGCTCCACGAGCACTTGATCGCCTATCATCAACCCCTTGCGCCTGACCTCTCCCTCGTTGTGTAGCGTGGACCTTGAGACGGAAACCCCGCCTATCTCCACGGGTTCCAGCACCGCCACAGGGGTGAGCGCCCCGGTCCTCCCGACCTGCACACGGATCTCCAGCAGCTTCGTCGTCATCTGCTTGGGGGGAAACTTGTAGGCTATGGCCCACCTAGGGTTCTTCGCCGTGTGGCCCAACCGCGTCTGCTGGTCGAGCGAATCGACCTTGACGACCATGCCGTCGACCTCGAAACCGACCGTATCACGTCTCGATTCCCAGGCCATGATGTGGTCCAAGACTTCGCCGATGCTCCTGAATCTTGCGACATGCGGGCAGGTCCTGAGGCCGGACTGTCTCAACGCATCCAGACACTGGTGATGTGTGGACGGCATCGGTCCGTCGCTGTGGCTCAAGGAGTAGAAGACCGCTTCGAGAGGCCTCGACGCGGCCACCCGAGGGTCGAGCTGACGTATGGACCCAGCCGCGGCGTTTCTCGGGTTGGCGAAAGGGGTCAGACCGGCTTCCTCTCTCTCATTGTTGAGGCGGCTGAAGCTTTCCGTGGGCATGTAGACCTCGCCCCTTACCTCAGCACCCGCCAGAGCGGAGCCTGGGGCGAGCCTCAGGGGTATGCTTCTTATCGTCTTGACATTGGATGTCACATCTTCCCCCGTCCGGCCATCCCCCCTCGTCGCTCCGCGAACGAGCATCCCCTCCTCGTAAATCAGAGCTATGCCCAGTCCGTCGACTTTCAACTCCACGACGTACTCGACGGACTCACCCTCCAACCATTTGCTCACGCGCTGGTCGAACTCCCGGAGCTCTTCGGGAGAGTAGCAGTTGTCCAGGCTCAGCATCGAAAGCCCGTGCTCTACCTGGGGGAATTCGTCAAGCGGCTCCCCGGAGACCCTCTGCGTGGGGGATTCTGGGAACATCATGTCAGGATAATCGGACTCGAGTCCCTCCAGCTCCTTGACGAGCATGTCGTACTCGAAGTCGGATATCTCCGGGTCGTCGTCGACGTAGTACTTCCGGTCGTGGTACGATATCGCCTCGACTAGCTCATTCATCCTCTTCAGCACATTCTTGCGTTCGTCCGTCATGGTCTCCTACCGTGCAACCTTCTCTTCAGCTCATCGGAGTTCATCGCATTTAGGACTCTCTCCTTCGAGAGCCAACCACGTCTAGCCGTGATGATACCGAGTCGGAGGTAATCAAGATGTCGGATGGAGTGGGAGTCGGTACCGATTGCGACGGTCACGCCGAGCTCCTTCGCCAGCCGACAGTGGACGTCGCGCAGGTCTAGCCTGTCGGGGAACGCGTTGATCTCCATCGCGACGTCTGCTTCTCGCGCCACCTCGAACACCCTCTGGATGTCCAGCTTGACTGGGTCGCGACGTCCGATGATCCGGCCGGTCGGATGACCGACCACATCTACCAATCCAGACTCCATAGCATTTGTTATCCGGTCTGTCATCTCCCTGGAATCCATCTTCATCCGCGAATGAACCGATCCGACCACGATGTCGAGTTCCTTCAATACTGATGACGGCAGGTCTAGCGAGCCGTCGGCCTTTATGTCCACTTCGGTGCCCGCAAGCACCTGAATGCCGCCGCCTTGACTCTCCTGGGCCCGCCGAATGGCATCCACTTGCTTCATGAGTCTCTCAGGTGTCAGGCCGTTCGCTATCGTCAGGCTCTCGGTGTGGTCGGTTATGGCTATGAACGAGTAATGCCGTCGTGCGGCAGCCGCCGCAATCGCATCGATGGAGTCGGACCCATCGCTCCAGTCCGAATGGACGTGCAGGTCTCCCCGCACATCAGACGCGTCTACCAGCTCTGGGAGCTCACCACTGCGAGAAGCGTCGATCTCCCCTGAGTCCTCCCTGAGCTCTGGAGAGACGAATGTCAGGCCGAGGGACTCGTAGACCTCGTGTTCCGAGCCACCGGCGACTCTACGGTCCGAATTCCTTTCGAACACACCGTACTCGTTAACCTTGAGCCCCTTCTCGACGCCGATCCTTCTTATCCTGATGTTGTGCTCCTTCGATCCCGTGAAGTACTGTAAGGCGGCACCATAGCTCTCTAGCTCGACAACGCGAAGGTCGACCTGAAGCCCGCCCTGGATCTCCACGCTGGACTTGGTGCTGCCGCTCACGAGTACCTTCTCGACGGCAGGGTAGCCTACGAACGCGCTTGTGACACCCTCCAAATCCCCAGAACCCACGAGGATATCGATATCACCTATCGTTTCCCTGCCTCTCCTGAGACTGCCGCATATGCTGATGGACTCGATTGAAAGACAAGACCTCAAATGCTCGACATATGCTTCGGCGACTGGCAACGCCTCACCGAGGAGTATTCTCCCTCCTCTGGACTCCAGCACGCCTATCCCCTGTAGGATCTTCTCCTCGGTTCTCTCGCCGAAGCCTCTCAGACCCCTAAGCCTGTGATTCGATGCGGCCTCCTTCAGCTCGTCAACGGAGGAGATGCCTAGCTCTCTGTGAAGCAACATGGCGGTCCTGGGGCCAACATCCGGTATGCTCAGCATCTCGACTAGACCAGGAGGAGTCTCCGCTCGAAGCTTCTTCAGATAGTCTAGCTCGCCCGTCGCTACCAGTTCCTCGATCTTCCTAGCGATTGCCGCTCCAACTCCAGGAATGTCCCTGTGACGCCCCTCGTCCACCGCCTGTTCGATGTCTACCTCTATCTGCTCGATGGCTGAGGCGGCCCGTCTGTACGCCTGAGGCTTGAAAGGAACGCCCTGCAGCTCAAGCAGGTCGGCAATCTCGTAGAACACCTGGGCTATCTCGGTGTTTCTCATCCCTTATCACACACTGGCCACCTGATTTCCTTGGCACGGAATAATGCTTTCCATGATGCACGGAAAGTCCAGCCCGGCTGGCAGTCAAACGAGCGTCGCAGGGCCACATCGCTTTGATGGATTGAGAAGCGCCAGCGATGCCGACTTATGTTCTCCGGGAATCTCTATGCTGGCATCTGTCAATCCGACGACAATTTATACCATTAACGATATAATCATACCAACAGGGGTATGAAATCGTTGATAAACCAGGAGCTTCTTGCGGTACTGGCTAGACGAGGAAGGATCGAGCTGATCCGCACCCTCAAGTCGTTCCCTGACAAAGACTTCACGATAAACGAATTGTCCCGCGTCTCTGGTATCCCAACGATGACCACATGGAGGGCGGTGAGCGAGTTCAAATCCACGGGAATAGTGAAAGTGAGGAATGTCGGGAATGCCAAGGCAGTGAAGATCACCCGCGACCAGGGGAAGTTGAGGCTCCTGAGACTGATCGAGGACACAGACCCTCAGAAGGCGGCAGCCAAGGAGTTCGCGTCCAGCGTCTCAGAGCTGGAATGGAGCGTCCAGTGCCGGCTCTTCGGATCCATTGGCAGAGGAGAGCATCTTCCCGGGGAAGAGGTGGATATCGCGGTAGTCTTCGACGATCAAGTAGTGTCTGAACACGAGGCGAAGGCTGCCGCACAGGCGATCGCCTCAGAGATAAGGGAGGAAACGAATGTTGCAGTCGTCCCCCTATGCGTATCCGTACGAGACATGGGGAGAAAGGGTGGATTGGCCTCCGAACTCAGAGACAAGGAGATAATCTGGTCGCGGGAGGCTTGAATGTGCCAGGAACCCGACCCGGGGGGACCGTCTCGTTATAATCTGAATCTGGAGAAGAAATCGTAGACGAGCCTTGCTATCTTCGCTTCGGCCTGGACCGCCTTATGGCCCTCGACCATGTTCTTGAAGAAGCAGCATAGGACCACATGGGAGTCCGAGGAGACGTAGATCACGCCAGCGTTGGCGACGGAGAAAGCGGTGTCTCCGGACTTCAACGCGACAGGTATGTCTGGAGATATGAGACAGGACATCGACGCGGTGCTCTGCTGTCTCATCAGCAGCGACAGCATCATCTCACACGCTTTGGGGGATACGATCTCGTGCTTCACGATCTTCTCGAGGAGCACCCCGATCTCACCGGGCGTCCCGACATTGTCGAATACCTCGTCGTAGATGCGCTGGGTCTTGAGCCGCTTCTGGAGCTTGACACCGTAGATGCTCTCGTACTTCTTCCTGAACTCCTCAATCGAGAGGTTGGCCGCCTGCCTATCGGTCTCGTTCAAGGCTTTCATCCGATCGATGTCCGAGAGGCCTTTCCATCTCCGCGCGGCCTCCGGTATGGACAGATCCTTGTAGGGGCCGTATCCCATCGACATCAGGAAGCTCTCGCGGTAGGGCATGTAGATCGATGTCCTGGCTAGGCCCAGATCGCGGATCAACATGTTGACGCTCTGAATGCCTATCCTCTTCCAGAGCATCTCGGATGCCGTGTTGTCCGTCCCTATGATCATCAAGGCGAGCAGGTCGCCTACGGTTGGTTTCAAACCTGGCTGCATATACTGGAGAAGGCCCTCTCCTATGCAGTAGTGACGAGTTTCGAGCTCGATCCTCTCATCTATGGATATCATGCCGGCATCGATCTGCCGGTACGTCTCGACCATGACGGCCAGCTTGAATACGCCGCCGAGCGGGAATATCTTGTCTGCATCGATTGTGATGGACGTCCCAGTCTCTATGTGCTTCATGTAGAATCCCATCTGGCCCTGGGCTTCCTTCGAGGTCTTCACTATCTCCGACCTCAGCTTCGCAAGCTCAGGAGATGCCGCTGATCGCTTCTTCCGCTCCCGAGTCAGTGTCACACCCCCCTCTACAACGATTTGAACGATTGCCGGGCATGTCGAATCCGACGCAGGATTGCCCAGCTTTCTCGAAAAGCATTGACCTGTCACTATATGAGCGCTTCGCTAGTCCTTCTGACGGCTTTCCCGAGAGTCGATAGTTGACGACCGGCAAGGAGGCTTCGCTCGTGTGAGAAAATGGGGGCGGAGACTGAAAGAAGGCCTTGGAACCCTTCGTGGGGGGAAATGGGGGGAGGAGTGGCTGAGTCAGGTTCCAAGCGGAAAAGGTGTGTTCCTTCTTCCAATCTCTGAGCAACAGACCGGCTTGGAGTATTCATATAGGTGTTGCCCTGAGTATCAACGCTGATAATACGTCAAGCATAGCCAGCCAGTTCATTTCGTGGTGTCAATTTCGGGGAATTAGTGCTCGGGGACTGACGAAACGCCTCTAATACCTCAGTCCTAGCATCGTCTTCGTTCTTTCGGCAATAGTGTCTCTCAGTGGTGTTGGTCGATGCATGGCCTAGCATCAACGATACTGTCTGTATGTTCGCTCCCCTGTCGAGCAGCATCTGGCCATAGGTGCGCCTCAGCAT
>JAEHCN010000074.1 GCA_020696395.1 Thermoplasmata archaeon
GGGGGCGAACCTCTGGCGAGCGTCGACCGTACGGTCAACGCCATCAGGGTGCTGAAGAAGGCTTTCGGGGAGGGGCACCACATACACCTCTACACCTCCACCACGGACCCACGACCGATAAAGCGAGTCGCGCGGGCCGGCCTGGATGAGATCCGGTTCCATCCGCCGATGGGAATGTGGAAGAGGCTCCCGCGGTCTGTGTTCGCGGACGCGGTCGGGGTGGCCAGGAAGCAGGGCATGTCGGTCGGGCTCGAAGTACCCGCAGTCCCAGGGCGCGAGAAAGACCTCGGGGCGGTTATCGCATTCGCGGACGAGGAGGAGTTGGACTTCGTCAACCTTAACGAGCTAGAGTTCTCCGAGACCAACTGGCGGTCGTTGACCGGGCTCGGGATGGACGTGAGGGACGACTCATCATCCGGCGTCGCCGACAGCGAAGAGGTCGCCTTTGGGTTAATGCGCGAGGGACATCCGACACCGTTGCACTACTGCTCCTCCGCGTTCAAGGACGGCATTCAGCTGAGAAGGAGGATCACCCGGAGGGGGCGGAACGTACGCAAACCGCATGAGATCCTCACGAAGGACGGCACGCTCCTGAAAGGGGTCATCGAGACGGACCGGCCGGTGCAGGTGATGCGCATGCTGGCACGCGACTACGATGTGCCACCCGAGCTGCTCTGGCGCGACGTGGAGAAGTCTCGACTGGAAGTCGCTCCGTGGGTGCTCGAGGAGATCGCCAGCGAGGTGGAACTGGACACGTTCGTGGTAGAAGAGTATCCGACCGCCGACAGGCTGGAGGTCGAGAGGATGCCGCTCAGGCGACGCTGATGCTCTGCACGTTGTGATGCCTGCTGACCACTTCGCGCGCGATCCGCAGGTTCTTTCCGTTCTTGCCGATCGCCTTCCCCTTGAGCGTTGGATCGACAGTCACGGTCGCGTGCACTATGTTCCCGCGCGATTCGAGGGATACGGATTGCACGCTGTACGTGTGGAAAACGTTCCGGATGAACGTCTCGGGGTCGTCCGAGTACTCGATGACGTGTATGTTCTTGCCGGTGAGGTTCTTGAGGCGGATGACGTTCTCGCCTTTCTTCCCAACGGCCCTGCTGCCCTGCCCCTTCTCGACGACGAACACCAGCTTCTCCTCGGTCTCCATGCAGTCCTTGATCTGCGTGTTCGTGATCTTCTCGAAAAGAGAAATATACCGAAGGGTGTCCCCCGTAAAGGTGATGTCGCCCATACAACCACTCGTTCTTCATGCTGACAGTATGTTGGAATCTCCCGGAGCCACGACCGCCAGCACGGAGATCGCGAATGGTTTTCCGCAGGCGGCGCCCAGCTCGACGTTCGTTCCGGGGAACTCGATAGCTTTCGTAGAACCCCCGGGTATGAACTCCTCCTTGGAGGGGCAGTTCGATGACACGACGACAAGCTTCGCCTCGCCGCTCTCGACGGACCGCTTCGTCTCCGCGCGGCCGAACCTGACCTTGCCAGTGACCGAGGCGGACTTGAGAGCCCTCGCGATGTCGATCATGCCTTGTCACCCCCCTTCTTCTTGGTCGGAGTCCATACCAGATTAACGGCGCCAGTACCGACGGTAACCGGCTGGCCCACTATAATGTTTTCGACAACGCCTTCGAGAGGGTCGACCTCTCCGGTCATTCCGGCCCTGAGCAGGTGCGCAGACGTTATCTCGAATGCCGCTCTCGCGAGAACGCTGGACTTCCTGCCAGATATGCCGTGCCTGCCTATCGCCTTCACGTCCCCGTCGTTCGTCATGAGGTCGGCCACGAGCATGATGTGCCTGATGTCGACCGTGAGGCCTTGCTCCTCAAGCGTCTTCGAGGCCTCGTTGATGATCGAGTTCCTCGCAGCCTCGGTTCCTAGCACCTCGAATATCTCGAGTATGCTGTTGGTGGTCGTCAGTGTCTTGTCGACCTGATCCATCTCCAGCACCTTCGCGAGGTTCGAACCTTCAGTATACACCACGTAATGGCCTCCAACCTTCCTGATGACCGCCCGGTGTATGCCTTCTATGCCCTTGATCGGGGTGTACTTCGTGTCCTCCGATAGGCGCAGGAGCTTCTTGAACGACGGCTCGTCGCACTTGACGACGATCGTGTTCTCGCGCATCTCGACCAAGCCCTTCATGCCCTTGGCCTTGCTGATGCGCTTAAGGACAGCCTCGGGCGTGAGATTCTTGCGCTCCATCTTGCGCTTGTCGAGCTTGACCTTGACCTCCATACTCCCTATGTCCGTCTCGACATCGGCGATGTCTATGACGCTGGTCCGCTCGACATCGGATGCCATCGCTTTGACACTATCGAGGTCGTTGCGGATACCCTCAGCGAGGTGTATCTCCATTATGGGCGTGCTTGGGACGCGCCTCGCATCTACGATCTCTATCAGCCGTGGAAGACCCAACGTGACATTCATCTCAGCGACACCGGCGTAGTGGAACGTCCTCATAGTCATCTGCGTCCCAGGCTCGCCTATGCTCTGCGCCGCGATGATGCCCACCGACTCGTTCGGGTCTATGATGTGCCCCTCGAACCGCTCGTGGGCGAGTTTTAGCACCTTATCGAGGATCTTATCGGGCAGGTCCACGCCGTCCAGCCGGGCGACGAATTCCTGCAGCACGGCCCTCGGAAGCGTCAGTCCTGACTTCGTCAGTATCTTGGCCATTTTCTGCTCCAACGCGCCCGGCGGCTCGATCTTGGAGGGCAACTCCTTCTTCGTTATCCGAACCTTCTTCGGCGGCTTCACCGCCTTCTTCTTGGGTGAGCGATCCTTCGTCTTGATGGCGGAGAGCACCCTCTTCAGCTTCCTCTCGCCCAGTATCTTCTCTATCTTCCTGAGCGTCTTATCGTCCGCTCGCGCGACCTTGGTGTACGTGTATCCGTTATCGACGAGCTCGTTCGCGACCTTCTCATCCACGCCCTTGCGTGTGAAAACTGCGACTGCGCCTTTGGCTGCCATCAGTTCATCCCTCCTCTCCACTGCCGAGGTCGAAGTCCGTATCCTCGCTGGATTCCCCGTTCTCGGACGGTTCGAGCATGTCCTTGTCCTGTATTCCGTAGCTGACGACGCCCTTCTCGCGTACCTTGGCGATCATCTCTCCCTCGTTGCCCAGGACCGTCAGGAGGACATCATCGACGTCCACCGAATCGCCCTGCACGCTCCTCGCGGGGTCGATGTTGTCCTCGCCGTAGAGGAACTGTATGATGGTGCTCGCGGTGTTCCTCACCGTGCCGTCCTCCATGACCTTCAGGTCTTCGAGGGCGTTGATCAGACGCCTCTGCATATAACCCGACCTAGATGTCCTGACGGCCGTGTCGACCAGGCCCTCTCGCCCACCCATCGAGTGGAAGAAGTACTCGGTCGGGGTCAGCCCGCTCTTGTATGAGTTCTTTATGAATCCGCGTGCCTCGGAGCCGAGGTCGCCCTGCGCGAAGTGAGGGAGCGTCCTGTTCCAGTAACCTCTCGAAAGACGTTCTCCCCTGACGGCCTGCTGGCCGATCGCACCCGCCATCTGGCTCAGGTTCAGCATCGACCCTCTCGCGCCGCACTTGGCCATGATGACCGCGGAATTCTCGAGACCGAGGTGCCTCCCCGCGATCTGTCCCGCGGTGTCCCTCGCCTTGCCCAGAACCTTCATGATCTCCACCTCGAGCGTCTCCTCGAGCGATCTGCCGGGCATCTGTTCGAGTTCTCCGCGCCTGTATGCGCCAATGTGCTCCTCGACCCTCAGCTTCGCCTGGACCATCGCGTCGTCTATCTCGCGCTTGGCCTGACTGGGTATGTCCTCGTCGTCTATGCCCGTCGTGAACCCACGCATCGTGATCGCGCCTATGGCAAGCTTCGTGGCACGGTCGATGAACGTCCTCACGTTGTCGGGTCCGTAGTCCCTAGCCATCTTGTCGAGCACCCTACCCTTGAAAGCGCCCAAGGCCTTCTCGTCAATCGTGCCAGACAGGAGGGTCCCGCTCCTTATGACGACGAACGCGTCGTGCTCGCAGGCCTCCCTCTTGCAGCTCTCGCACTTCTGGCAGATGGACGCCTTGAAGGTCATGTGCAGGTCCTTCGGCAGGATCATGCTGAACAGCTGCTTGCCTGACCACATCTCCACGGGCTTCTTGACCGCAGGCTCCGGAAGCTCGAAATCGACGACCTTCTCCAGCATCTTGACCGTCTCCTCCCTCGTGAAGGCGGAGTCCTTGTATGTCAACATGAAAGAACCCGTTATGTGGTCGTGGATCGCGCCTATGACCGGCCCGCCGAACCTGGGCGACAGGATGTGCTCCTGCACCCTCATCAGCACCTTCGCCTCCGCCCTGGCCTCCTCGCTCTGCAGGGCGTGCAGGTTCATCTCGTCGCCGTCGAAGTCCGCGTTGTACGGCGGGCAGACGCAGAGGTTGAACCTGAACGTCTTGTGAGACATGACCCTGACCTCGTGAGCCATGATCGACATCCTGTGAAGCGACGGCTGTCTGTTGAACAGCACTATATCTCCGTCGACAAGGTGCCTCTCGACGATGTAACCTGGCTCGACCGCCTCGGCCACCGTCTCCGCATTCTTGTCGGTGATCTTGATCCTCCTGCCATCCGAGCGTATGACGTAGTTCACGCCCGGCAGGTATGCGAGTCCTGGCGGGCTGGGGCCGCGCGCACACAGCTCCTTCGCGAAGGTGACGTTCCTCTCCGTAACCCTGATCGGCACCGTCAGCTCCCTCGCCGCCCTGTCCGGGACGCCGACCTCGTTGATCGACAACATCGGGTCGGGTGAGATGACTGTCCTCGCGGAGAAGTTGACGCGCTTACCAGACAGGTTGCTCCTGAACCTCCCCTCCTTGCCCTTCAAACGCTGCACGAGCGTCTTCAGAGGTCTGCCGGACCTGTGTCTCGCCGGAGGAATGCCCGAAGTCTGATTATCGTAGTACGTCGTGATGTGGTACTGCAGCAGCTCCCAGAGGTCCTCGACTATCAGCTGCGGCGCACCCGCGTCCCTGTTCTCGCGCAGTCTCTGGTTGATCCTGAGGACGTCCACTAGCTTGTGAGTCACGTCGTCCTCCGACCGGTCGCCGGAGTCGAGCGTTATCGACGGCCTCACCGTGACCGGCGGCACCGGGAGCGCGGTAAGAATCATCCACTCGGGCCTACACACGTCGGGATCGATGCCCAGGACGACGAGGTCGTTGTCCGGGACGCGCTCCAGTCTCTCCCTGACCTCCTTCGGGGTCAGCTTGTGACCCTCCTCGCGGAACGTGGTCGGCTTGTCGAGCGTGATCTTGAGCTGAACGGCGCTGCAGTGCGGGCACGAGGTCCTTGATGACGCGTCCTTCGCCGACTCTGCGGATACGTACGCGCTCTCGATCAAGTCGCCCGTGAGCTCCTCCACACGATCGCGCTGCTTCACGTACTCCCCCGCCTGCTCGTCCGTCAGCAACAGGCGTCCACACGACCTACACGAGGACTGGAGCAGTTTCTTGATCTCCTTGACATAACCCACGTGGATGACCGGCATAGCCAGATCGATGTGGCCGAAGTGGCCAGGGCATTCGTCGACCTTCTTGCCGCAGGTCTTGCACCTGAGGCCGGGTTCTATGACGCCGAGATGCGGGTCCATGAGACCCATGTCTATCGGGAAACCGTCGTCGTCGTATGTGTCGGCGGTGATGATTTTCGTGGCAGACATCTTGCGTATCTCCTCAGGAGACAGCATGGCGAACTTTATCGAGGAGATCCTCTTGGTAACGCCCGTCACCATCATTTCAAATCCTCCAGTTGTAGGCGCATGACGACTCCAAGCGATAGCAGCTCGTCGAGTAGCAGCTTGAACGCGTACGAAGTCTGTATCTGGCTAATCTTAGAGTTGTTCCCGCATACGGGACATCTGAACGTGCCGCGCCTGTCCAGTATGGCTATGTGGCCGCAGGTCGTGTTGCCGCAGACGTATTGCAGGGTGCCGTCCGATTCGTCCAGCAATCTGTCCCTGATGACCATGGCCGCTCCGTGACCTATGAGACAGTCCCTCTCCATCTCTCCGAACCTGAGGCCGCCCTGTCTGGACCGGCCCTCGGTCGGCTGCCTGGTGAGTATCTGCACGGGCCCGCGGCTCCTCACATGGAGCTTGCCGGAAACCATGTGGTGCAGCTTCTGGTAATAGATGACGCCGATGAATATCTCGGCCTCTATGATCCTGCCAGTTATGCCGTCGTACATGACCTCCTTGCCGTTGTGCTTGAAACCGTTCTTCACGAGCGCGTCTCTTATGGCCTCCTCACGCTCGCCGCTGAACGGCGTGCCGTCCATGATCCGGCCCTCCATCGAGCCGACCTTGCCTCCGACCATCTCCAGCACATGCGCGACGGTCATACGCGACGGGACCGCGTGTGGGTTGATTATCAGGTCTGGAACCATCCCGTTATCGGTGAATGGCATGTCGTGCTGGTCGACTAGCAGTCCGATCACGCCCTTCTGACCATGCCTCGACGCGAACTTGTCCCCGAGCTCGGGCGTGCGCTCGTCCCTCACCTTGACTTTCACGAGACGGGAGCCGTTCTCAGACTCTGTGAGCATCACGCTGTCGACCCAGCCCTTCTCCCCCGGGCGAACGGTCACGGATGTCTCGCGCCTCTTCTGCGGCGTGAGGAAGTCAGCCTCCTCCTCGAGGAACCTCGGAGGAGAGGTTTTGCCGATCAGGACTTCTCCGCCATCGACCAGGGTCTCCGTGCTGATCAGACCATCCTCTCCGAGGTTGCTGTACGAAAGGTCGGCCCTCGCACCCCTGACATCGGGGCTGGGTATCTCGAAGTGATCCTCCTGGCCACCTGGATACCTCCTCTCCTCAGACCTGTATGTCCGCATGAAAGTGGACCTACCGAGCGCGCGCTCGATGGACGACTTGTTCATTATGACCGCATCCTCCATGTTGTACCCGTGGTACGAGAGGATGGCGACCACGTAGTTCTGCCCCGCCGGTCTGCGATCGAAGCCGACGAACTCCATCGGTTTCGACGTCACCAGCGGCTTCTGCGGATAGTGCAACACGTGGCTCCTCGTGTCCGGACGTATCCTGAAGTTGGACGAGCTGAGTCCCAGGGACTGCTTCGCCATGCCGGAACCCATGGTGACTCTGGGGCTAGAGTTGTGCTCTGGATACGGAACGACCGCCGAGCAGACACCCAGGATGACCATCGGGTCGATCTCCACGTGTGTGTGCTCGTCGACCAGCAACGATTCGACCTGCATAGTCCCGCCGCAGGCTCTGCATTCGAGCACCACCTTGCCCTCCTCTCCCGGATTCCTCCAGTCGACATCCATCTCGGAGAGGATCTTGCCGCAGTGGTTGCACTTCTCTGGCGAGCTGTAAGGGAAGACCTCGATGAAGGAGTCCTCCTCCTCCTCGGCGTCCACCCATTCGACGACGCCCTCGCGTATCAGGTCGGACCACTTGGCCTTACCCGAGCGCATGTCCTCGACGTGGGCCCGGGTAAGCAGCGTCCTCCCGTGACGCACGACGAGCAGCGGCCTTCTCAGCCGGCCCTCGTCGCAATTGATTATGATCTCGTTCATGTTGCCGTCGAACCGTACGTTGATCTCGGACGACAGAAGGCCTGAACGCCTCCTCTGGCGCACCTCTTCCACGAGCTCCTTGGGCTTGTCATAGAGCCCGATCAGGTCTCCGTTGACATACACCCTGGTCTCGGTGGTCTGATGCTCGCTGACCTCCCTAACGCCGAGATCCCTAAGAAGCCATATCATCTCTTTCTCGTCCGCGCCCTCCGAAACGTCGACTATCAGCGCGCAATTCTTCACGAGACCGCAGTTCTGGCCCTCAGGGGTCTCGTTCGGACAGAGTCTGCCCCACTGTGTGGGATGCAGGTCCCTCGCCTCGAAGTGTGGCTGACTCCTCGT
>JAEHCN010000075.1 GCA_020696395.1 Thermoplasmata archaeon
CGTGTGCTCGAGCAACACCTTCACGCCCTTCGGCTCCCCGGAGCCGAACCGTTCCTTCAACGAAAGCGCCTTCTCGAGGATGCTCCCGGCCAACATGTCGAATCGGACATGGACGTTGACGTAACCTCCCCTGGCCTCGACCTTCTCTATCATCCCGGTCGGACGCAACCTCGAGGCGATGTCCTCCGCGATCAAGTTCGGCGCCTTCCTGAGGATCTTCGCAAGCGGGAAGCAGGGAAATGCGAGGTCCCCCATTCCCTCAGGCGGTCGTTCGAGGGCGAGATATGCCACCTCAGCGTCGAGATCCTTGAGAGTGGCTCTCAGCGCAACCTCGACTTCTGACCTGAATGCCGTGAAAGGGTCCTCGCCTGTCATCAGCTCACCCTGAACCTCAATATGCCGGCCAACCCTCCGAAGGCTTTCAGCAGCAACCCGCCCTCCTCCGACTCCCCGGAGATGAACTGGATGGTCGAGCTGTTGGAGTTCGCAATCCTGTGGAGCTCTTCGACCAGGTCGACCGTGTCCGTCATGTTCATCGGCGTGTGGCACTTGTCGCACATGACCTCGTCGGGGGTGTCGGCCACGAACAGCTCCTTCGAGGCACTGCACGACGGGCATGAGAGCGTGATCTTCTTCTTGCGCAGGTTCTCTGAGATTATGAGCGTGTCGACCGCGCCCATGAGGAGCGCGTTCTTGACCTGCTCCTCACCGTAGACCGCCAGCCCCCCGTCCGGCTTGCGTATCTCCTCCAGGAGCCGCTGGACGAGGTCCTTCTCCCTCATGAGGTCGAGGTTGCGGAGTGTGTCCCTGGCTTTCTCGATCAGCTCCTTCAGGCCATACTCGTCCGTGTAGCCAGTATCGAAAGTCTCGATTATCTTCTGCTGCAGCTCGTGGTGCAGGTACTCGCTCTTCACGAAGTACTCCTTGGTCGGGCCGGGCCCTCCCACGATCACGCCCTTGAGATCCTTCTCCGCGAGAAACGACTCGTTCACGACGTCCGCGACCTTCTTGTAGTACTCGTGCGCCGCGACCTCTATCACCCGCTCGAACCTGCGTGCGGACTGTCCTCCTCGGCCGTGCTTGCTCGGCACGTGCGACTGGAGGTTCTTAACCGGCTCGATCCTCTTGCCGTTCAGCATCCCCACGGTCGCCTCACTGCGGTCTATCACTATCAGTCCGTACTTGTCCTTCTTCTCCAGCATCGCCTGGAGTGGCTCCAGGTAGAAGCTCGAGTCACACCTGTAGGTCAATGTCCGTACAGGGTCCGGCGGCTCCAGCAGGAACTGGGCCATGCTCGTCTGGTCCGCCCCGACCGACCTGTGTCCGACGAAGAAGACGAGGCCGTTCTCCGGAGGTTGTTTGAAGTTCTTGAGCCGCGAGAGGATCGATGATATCGCGGCCTGCACGTTCTTGCGTGTGCTAGCCGATTTGATGTTCGACGATTGCGAGTACTCGTTCTTCAGGTAGCTCGCGACGTCCGATATCTGTCTCGTCGGCGGTATGTAGAGGGAGATGAGTTCCGTGCCTCGTCCAGAAAGCTTGCTCACTTCTTCGAGGCTCCTCCGGAACTCGTATTTCTGGAGATCTGTCAGCTCGGTCATCTCAGAACCAGTCCGAAGCCTTTTGTACTGGTTAGAGCGTTCGCCATTATAAAGGTTGACCACATGGATACTGTTGTTCTCTCTCTGGGCGGTTCGATCCTGGTGAGAGACGAGGACAATTCGCAGTACATCCAGGAACTCGCTGAGATGTTGGTCGAAGTATCGAACGCGACAAGGGTTTTCGTCGTCACCGGTGGGGGCAGGATAGCTCGCTACTACATCCGTGAAGGACGCGCTTTGTGCGCCCCTGAGAGTTACCTAGACGAGATGGGGATCGAGGTCACGCGGCTCAACGCGCGCCTGTTAATCGCTGCTTTGGGCGAGCATTCTAATCACACGCCGCCGAAGGACTACGAGGAAGCCGTGCTTGCAGCGAAGGACAACAGGATCGTCGTCATGGGCGGCGTGAGCCCGGGGATAACGACGGACGCCGTCTCGTCCATACTCGCGGAGCACGTGCGCGCGTCGAGGGTCGTCAACGCGACATCCGTCGACGGCGTCTACACAGCAGACCCAGCGAAGAACCCGTCGGCGAGGAGGATTCCGAAGATGTCACACGAGGAGCTGTTGGATATCGTGAGCGCGACCCCGTCCAAGGCGGGGCCAACCGTGGTCTTCGAGGCTGCGGGCGCCTCCGTGCTCTCCCGCGCGGGTATACCGATATCGGTCGTCGACGGACGCGACATACCCAACCTGCGCTCCGCGTTGGAGGGCAAGGCTTTCGAGGGGACGTCGGTCGGATAGAGACGGATGAATCCTACAGGGGGTCGAAATCGTCGCTCCTGGCCTCTTCCATGCCCAGGGATGCGAACTTCTCCACCAGGTTCCTGTATGCCGGCTTCGGCATGCTCTTCCTGTGGAAGTAGACTCTCTTCACATCGCCACTCCTCTCTGACATCTGAAGAACGTTCCTCTCGTCCAATGCGTCGAGCGCGTAGTTCGCAGCCATGTGGCCGACCGCGACCTTCCGCGAGAGTGCGAGGTCCGTGAACCGGGGAGCGTAGTGTCCCCCGCCGACGCATGTCAGCGTCGGATACTCCCTGTCCTCGGTCTCCAATATTGTCTTCGCGATCGCCGCCGCGGCATCCTTGCGCGTCCAGAGATCGTCATAGCTCCCTATCTCGATGTAGAATGCTGGGCCGTCGGTCAGCGGACCGTGATGGGTCGTCTCGAACGAGACTTTGAAGTCGAGGCCGTTCGCGTTCTTCGCGAGCATCCTCAGTGCCTCGGTCATCAGCTGCGGAGAGGCGGGTGAGAGAGTCCTGTCAACCCCACCGTAGTCCGCCTTCGAGTAGTTGCCTATTGGATGGACCGTGAGGGTAGGGATTCGCGATTCCGAACTGTGTCGGGAGACGAATATGGTGGTCGAGATGCTCTTCTCCAGCTCCCCACCGACTCTCCCGTCTATGTGGTCCTCGTCAAGATGTATCCTGTCCACCTGCACCATCACGAAGTCGTCGAATGCGAAGACGGGGTGTCCTGAGAAGACCCCTTCCTCCTTCCATACACGCAGGTCGAGGAGCCTCTCCCTGATGTTCATGGATGCTGGGTCCTCCGACGATGTGACGATGAGTTTCACGCATCCCCCAGGGCCTTCCTCGCATAACACTTTTACGCGGGCGATGGAAGGACCGAAAAGGCTTAATCGGTCACTCCCTTCTCAACGTGTTCGGCCATGACCAGATTGCAGACCACCACCATAGGTAGCCTCCATCGGTTCAGCGCAGACCTCCACGGGTCCATCGACGAGGCGATAGCCTTCCAGAAGGGGCATGGCCTGGACTTGCTGACGGATGGCGAGCAGAGGACGGATATGGTGTCGTATTTCGCCGAATCGTTCTCTGGCCTGGGGGTCGAGTCCGGAGCCCCGGTCATAACCGGGAAGATAGCCCTGCGGGGTGAGGCGAGCGACTTCTCCAAGGTGAAGGACGTCGCGTACATACGCTCCAAGTACCCGGACATGCCGATCAAGGTAGCCATCACCGGGCCGACGACGCTGGGCATGACCTGCGGTAGCAGGAAGATGGCATCTCATTACAGAGGCCTGTCAGATCCCGCCCTCTGCGAGGACATCGCATCGGCACTCGCGCCGGTCGCGCGTGAGCTCGCTCGGCTCGGGGCGCATGTTCAGATAGACGAGCCTTTCCTTTCGCAGGGATATAGCGACCTCACGGAGCGGGTCGCGCTACTAGACAGAATCGCAGAAGGCCTCCCCTCCGAGAGAATCAGTGTTCACGTGTGTGGTCTCGTCGGCAGGTTCGGCGTGGTCGACCATCTTCTGAGTCTTGAGAACGTGTCGGTTCTGAGCTTCGGGTTCGCAGGCAGGCAGGAACGAGGGAACCTGAATTTCCTGAAGGGAGATGCGTTCCGCGATTCGGGGAAGCGTCTGGGGGCTGGATGCATCGCCGTCACGCCGCTTTCAGAGGCCGAGGTGGATGGCGCGGAGGCGGTCAAGACCCTTCTAGACGCCATCCTGGACAAGATCGGCCCGGATTCCATCGCCTATGCGCACCCCGATTGTGGTCTGAGGGCAACCAGTAAGACTCTTGTGCCAATCATCCTCGACAATCTCCACGCCGGAGTCGACATGTTTGCCTGACCGCCTTCCACGGGGGAGTGTACGGAATTGAGCCCGAGCCTGCTGAGTGAGAGCGCGGCGAGGAAGAACGTCAACTACCTCGCCTCACTGGACTTCATCATCAGCCTGGGCTTCGGCCTCATATTCCCGCTGTTCCCGGTGTATGTGTCGACCATGGGCGCGGGCGCCCTGGAGATCGGCATCATATTCTCCGCTTTCGTACTCACAAGGGCGATATTCTCCACAACCTTCGGGAATCTTTCGGACAGGATCGGCAGGAAGAGGCTGATACTCATCGGCAGCTCGCTCTACGTCGTGTTCGCCGTGTTGTTCACCGTGCCTGAGAGCTGGACCGGGCTCGTATTGGTCAGAGGCTTCCAGGGCGTGGCAAGCGCGATGGTGTGGCCGGTCAGCGAGGCGCTCGTGATCGACTCGACCCCTCCGAAGGAGAGGGGCGCGGCCATGGGCAAGATAGTGATGTCCTCGAACCTCGGCTTCGTGATAGGGCCGTTCATCGGGGGAGGGCTCGTCGCTCTCGCCAGGTACACGCTGGGTTTCTCGGAGATGGACAGCTACCGTTTCCCGTTCTACTTCACCGCGATACTCGCGCTCTTCGCGACGCTCCTCGTATGGCGGTACGTCACCGACGCCAAGGCGCCGGAGCGCGTCAGGACGAAGTTGACGATAAGGCAGATTCTCCGCCCCGACGGCCTGGATTCCGCGACCACAAGGAATCTGAGGGTGCTGTATCTGAATGCCGCGATGGAGGGGTTCGCGTTCTCCAGCATAGGCCCGCTCATGGCCCTGTTCCTGCTGGATAGGTTCCTCCTCGGGGGAGAATCCATCTCCATCCTAGTGGGTATCGCCATGGGGCTCGGGGCGCTCGTCGCGTTTCCTTCGGGAAAATTGTCCGACCGGGTGGGCAGGAAGAAGATATTCGTCATCGGTGGAGCCACGGCTTTCATCGCGACCATGCTGATTCCGACGACCTGGTCCCTCGCAGTCGTCGTCCTGCTCCTCGCGGCGCGCAGCATGGCATTCCAGGTGGCAAGTCCTGCGTTGCGGGCGATGCAGGCGGACCTGGTTCCGGAGAACATGAGGGGAAGGCTCATAGGCGTGCTGGAGTCAATGTCCGGCCTCGGAGCGGTAATCGGGGCGCCGCTCGGCGGGCTCATCTACGACCGGTTCTTCGCAGCCGACCTGGGGCTTCCAGCGGGGCTGGACGGCAGCATCGTACCGTTCGCCTTCTCGGGCCTGCTCGGACTCGCGGCGATCGTCCTTGTCCAACGATATGTGCATGAGCGGCCTCTGAAGAACCTCTCCGCAGAGGACGGGGTTCGGACTGAGCGACCATGACGGCCGCTGCATGTGACAGTGGATTTTAAATAGACTTGTCTTTGTTCGTTCGAGTACATGGGTGGATCACTGACCGTATCGGAGAGGATCCTGTTCCATCTTCAATCGTTCGTCAAGTACGAAGACAAATACGAGGTCCCCTACCATTTGACCCAGGACGGGATATCACTGTCCTGCGGAATCTCCCGGGCTCACGCGGCGATTGAGCTGAAGAAGCTCAAATCGTCCGGGCTGGTGGAGGAACGTCTGTCCCACGTGAAAAGGGGCAAGGCCCGGAGGAAGGTCTATCTTCTGTCGCACGAAGGGAAGTCCAAAGCATCAGCGATTCTTCAATACGTGAATGAGAACGGAATCGACCCGTCCGTGGACCCGACGAAGGTGTCCGCTGAGGCGTCCGCGGCCCGCGGAAGGGCCGCCATCAGATCCAGCCCGATGCCGCCGCTCAAATACTTCTTCGGCAGGAAGAAGGAACTGTCAGACCTCAGCACCGCTCTCGAGGACCCCGCCCGTAAGCTCGTCGTGATCAGGGGCATATCCGGCATCGGGAAGACCACGTTGGCCGTGAAGCTGCTGTCCGAAGTGTCTGGCCATAGGGTGTTCTGGTATTCCGTCAAGCCGTGGGACGCTCCTCGGAACATCGCCGAGTCCATGGGGCGCTTCTTCTCCGAGAACGGCAGCAGGCGGTTTGACGCGTATCTGGCCTCAGGAGGGTTCGAACTCGGTGAGATGAGCTTCCTCCTCAGGGAGCTCTTGGCTGAGAACGGACACATATTCGCTTTCGATGACGCGGACGCGTCCGATGCGGTTCAAGAATTCTTCCAGATGTTCCGCCACAGCAGCGGCGCTGGTAAGATACTCATGACGGTCGAGGGCGAGTCGGGGCTGTACGAGAAGTCCGAGATCGTGGCGAGCGAGGAGGCTTTCGAGTGCGAGCTTGGTGGGCTATCTCGGAGCGCGGCGTTGGAGTTGCTCAGGACTCGCGGCATAGGCGACGATGTGGGGAGGGAACTCGTCGATGTGGCGAATGGCCATCCACTCTCGCTCGAGATGGTGACGAGGACCACCCCGAGGGAAGCTAGATGCCAGTTGTCCCGGTTCTTCGAGGAGAAGTTCTACAACGGACTCTCGGAGGACCAGAAGTCACTTCTACAGCTCTCCTCGGTTCTTCAGAAGCCTTTCCCCACCGAGGCCATTCCCCGCGGGCTAAGAGGCGTGAGGAAGGGGTCTATGCTGAGAGAGACCGAACCCGGCAGGTTTGAGATACACGCGTCTGTCCGCGAGTTCGTCTATGGCCACATGGCTGCGGACGAACGGTCGAGGTGGCACAGCGCGGCTGCGGATTATTACCTTAGGTCAGGCGATCCCAACGAGCGGTTGCTGCATCTGTTCAAGGCGAACCGGATCCTCGAGGCGGAGATGTTGATCTCCCGGCTGGGGGAGTCGCTTCTGGACAGCGGCAACGTGACGAGGCTTTGGCAGATCTTGGAACTCCACGAGCCCATCAAGCCTCGATACAGGCTCGACGTGCAGATCGCGAAGGCCCGCATCGCTGGTATGCTCGGAAGATACGACGACGCATGGCGCCTGCTGGAGGAGGTATCACAGGACGGGAATGACACGGCCAAGGCGGAGGCGCTCGTCGAGATGGGCAGGATCAGAAATGGGCAGGGGGCCTTCGAGGACGCCTCGAGACTCTTCAACGAGGCGTTGACAAGGGTTGAACACATCCCCGCCTTACGGGCGAAGGCCCTCAGAGGGCTCGGAGTCGTGGAATCGAGGATGGGGGACCATCGCAGGGCTAAGGAGCTGCTCGAGAAGAGCGCTCAGGACTCCCTGTCTGCCATGGACAAGAAGGGGATGTTGAAGGCTCACCTCGAACTGGGAAGCGCACTCATGGCACAGGGGGAGTTCGAGAGCGCGGTGGAACACTTCTCGAAGTGCGCGGCCGGGTTCGGGCCGGTCGACCTCGCCAGTACATATCTGAGCTTGGGCGTTGCCTATTCCCATCTTGGGCGGCTTGACGATGCTAGACAGCACCTCGAGAACGCTTCGAGGCTCTGCAGGGATACGGGCCAGCCGAGAACCGGAGCTCAGGCTCATTTGATTCTCTCCGGAGTGCTGATCAGGATGGGCGACCCCGCGTCAGCCCGCGAGCAGTGCTTCGAGGCGCTAGAGGTCTTCTCCGAACTCGACGACCGGCCCGGCGTTTCCGCGGCGTACGCGAACCTCGGAATGGTGGAGCATCTGACTGACAATG
>JAEHCN010000019.1 GCA_020696395.1 Thermoplasmata archaeon
GACGACGCGTATCGCGCGGTCCGTGGACGTGAACGTGCCATCTTTCTCAGCGTAGCATGCCGCGGGCAGGACGACATCTGCCAGCTTCGCGGTCTCTGTCGGGAATATGTCGATGACGGCGAGGAACTCCAGCTTCCGGATGGCCGCCTCGATATGGCCGATGTCTGGGTCGGACATCATGGGGTTCTCCCCGAAGATGACCATTCCTTTGACTTCTCCGGTGAGCGCCTGGTTGAATGCACACGTCAGCGTCATGCCCTTGTGTTCCTGCAGCTTCCCGTTCCAGGCCTTCTCGAACCTGGCCCTCACATCTGCATCCTCTACTCCCTGGTAGCCCGGATACATGTTCGGTAGAGCGCCGGCGTCGCAAGCGCCCTGGACGTTGCACTGCCCTCTCAACGGGTTCACGCCGGTGGACTCCTTGCCTACGTTGCCCGTCACCATCGCGAGGTTCGCCAGGGTGCGGACCAGGTTCGTGCCGTTGCTATGCTGGGTGATCCCCATCGCATATGCGATCATCGCCCTGTCCGCTGCAGCATATATCCTGGCAGCGTCTACGAGATGCTGTTGGGATACGCCCGCGACCTCCTCGACTCTCTCGGGCGTGTAGGGTCTCACGAGCTCCCGCAGCTCCTCGAAGCCAGTGGTCCTCTCCGCGACGAACTCGTGGTCGTACAGGTCCTCTGAGATGATCACGTTTATCATGCCGTTTATCCAGGCGACATCGGTCCCTGGCTTCTGGCGCATGCTGATAGTCGCGACCCTTGAGAGGGGCGTGTCGCGTGGGTCGACCACTATGATCTTCGCACCCTTCTCCATCGCCCTGAGCATCCTCACCCCTATGAGCGGATGCGCCTCCAGGGTGTTCGACCCCGTGACGAGCACACAGTCCGCGTCCTCGAACTCGGGTATCGTGTTGGTCATCGCGCCGCTACCGAACGATTGGAGCAGCCCAGCGACTGTCGACGCGTGGCAGAGCCTTGCGCAGTGGTCGATGTTGTTGGTGCCGATCGCGGCTCTCGCGAGCTTCTGGAATATGTAGTTCTCTTCGTTCGTGCACTTCGCGGAGGCCAACACCATGACCGAGCCTGGCCCGTGCTTGGCGACCAGCCGCTTTATCTCGTCAACGGTCTTCTGGAGCGCCTCGTTCCAGCCCGCCTTCGTCAGCTGTTCCCCCTTCCTCATGAGCGGGTGTGTGAGTCTGTCCTGGTGATGGACGAAGGCATGGGCGTTGTAGCCCTTTATGCACAGTTGTCCCCGGCTTGTCTCGTCCGTCTTACATGGTACGACCCCCACCGCCTTGCCGTCCGCTACGATGAGGAACAGGTTGCATCCAGTGCCGCAGTACGGGCAAGTCGTCAGCACGTGCTCAACAGACATCGTCATCACCCTCCATTGGCTCTCCGTCGAGCGTCGTGAGGAGAGGGCTCGTCATCTCGCTGTCCCCGGCGACGAACCCGAACATCTCCTTGACGTCGCGGTTTATCATCTTCCTCAGCGCAAGGAGGGGGATGTCCGCAGGGCACGCCCTCTCGCATTCCCCACACTCGACGCACTTGTCTGCCAGGTGGATCGACCGTATCAGGTGGAACGCGAAGCCCGGGGGGATGCCCTTCTCGGGTGTGAAGGTCTTCTCCTCCAGTAGGCACTCGTCACAGAAGCAGACCGGACAGTTCGAGGTGCAGCCGAAGCACTTGTTGCACTTCCGGAACTGAGCTGTCCAGAACTTAAGCCGTTCGGGCATCGACTTCGCGAGAAGGTCCTCGACCATGTTGTCAGCAGGAGCGGCTTTGACACACTCGCCGATGTGTACCGTGCTGGGACACGGGTCTGAGCATCTGCACGCACCGACCTGTTCGGCGTCGCACGCGAGCCCGATTAGCGAGACCTTCTCCGGGTCGAGCAGCCCTCTTTTCGTCATCTCGGCGATTGCCTTCTCGTCACACCTTCTTGCGACCACCGCGACCCTGTCGCTCCCGAGGTATGGGACGACACGCAGGAGGATGTTCGCCATCTGATATGGCACGTCGGTCCTCATCTCTCCTGGCTCATCTCCTTTCGCAAGTAGAACGGGCGCGACGTTGCCGTGCTCGGTCCTCGCGGCTAGAAGTCTGTCCGCCTTCATCTCCTCGAAGGCTAAGCGCATGATCCTGTCGGATTCAGCGCTCAGAATCTCACCTCCTTCGACGGGTTCGGGCCGAGTCCCTCGACCTCCTCCACGAAATCGGTGATCACCTGCTGGAACTTGTCGCCCTCGGCTGCGCTCACCCAGTCCAGCTTCACGCGCCTCGAATCGATGCCGACCGTCTCCAGTACCTTGGCGGTCAGCGGGATCCTCCTTGCGGTTCGGTGGTTTCCTGTCATGTAATGGCAGTCGCCGATGTGACATCCGAGGACGAGGACGCCGTCTATCCCCTGAGAGAGTGCTTTGATGACATACTCTGGCTTGACACTCGCGCTGCACATCACTCTCACTACATTCACGTTCGTGGGCATCTGAAGTCTGTTGACCCCTGCGAGGTCCGCGCCCGCGTATGAACACCAGTTGCAGCAGAACGCGAGTATCGTCGGCCTGAACCCGGTCATCGAGCCACCTCCGCTGTCGCCCGGATGAGGGCGTCTATCATGGCCCCTAGCTGTCTGCTCGAGAAGCCCTTCTGTTGTATCGCGTCGTTATGGCATGCAGCCACACATGTGCCGCAGCCCTTGCATTGCGCCTCGTTAACTCTCGCCGCCCTCCCGGATTCGGTGTCGACGATCTCTATCGCCTCGTACGGGCATGCGAGGGCACAGTTGCCGCAGGCCACGCATTTCTCTGAGTTCACTTCGGCGGTGATCGCCTCTATGACGACCTTGCCCTCGCTGATGGGGATCGAGGCTTTGGCAGCTGCGGCCTGACCTTGCCATATGCACTCTCTGGCACTGACCGGCCATCTCGCCGATCCGCACACGAACACGCCGTCGGTCGCGAACTCTATTGGTCTGAGCTTCACGTGTGCCTCAAGGAAGAAACCGTACTTGTCACGCGGCACCTTCAGTAGCGTGCCCGTCTCGGAGGAGTCCTCCGGAGAGACGATCGGCGTGGCGAGGACGACCAGGTCGGACTCGAGCTCGATCTTCTCGTCGAGTGTCTCGTCGAACACCTCGACGACGAGCTGTTCGCCCTCGGCACTGACCTCGGGCCGCTGGTCGAGGCCATATCTGACGAACCTCACTCCCCTGTCCGAGGCCTCTCTGTACAGCTCCTCGGCGGCCGTTCCGCAGCTCATGATGTCCCTGTGGATGATTGTGATCGCCGCGTCGGGATTGATATTCAGGATTCTGACGGCGTTCTTGAGCGATGCGTTGCAGCAAACCCGCGAGCAGTACTCCCTGCCAGGCTGTCGGCTTCCGACGCAGTTTATCATGACAACCCTCCGTGCTCCGACCTCCCCGGAGCCGAGAAGCCTCTCAAGCTCGAGCTGAGTGATCACTCCCTTCAGCTTGCCGAAGCCGTATTCTCCTTCGGGTCGGTGCTCCACGCCGCCCGTGGCTACGATCACGGCTCCTGCCTGGACGGTCTCCTCCTTCCCTCCGCCCTCGATGGTCAGCTCGAAGTTGCCTACGAATCCCTTCAGTTTCGTCACTCTGGAAGACAGGTGGAGGTTTGCCTTGGGGGATTCCTCGATAATCTTGGTCAGGCTCCCGAGGAGTTCCTGGGCGTCTGCGTCGTCGGGGCCGATCACTGCGATGTCTCTGAGGATGCCTCCCACCGATGCCTCCTTCTCCACGATGTAGGTCTCGATGCCTTGGTTCAGGAGGGCCGCAGCAGCCGACAGGCCAGACAGGCCTGCCCCTATGACCACCGCCTTCGGGACTACGCCCGACTCACCCTCCTCCTGGGGCTCCAGCAAAGCGGCCTTCGCCACCCCCATCGCCACCAGCTTCTTGGCCTTCTTCGTGGCTTCCTCCTTCTCCTTGGTGTGGATCCAGGAGCAGTGCTCCCTGATGTTGACGAACTCGAAAAGGTATTTGTTGATGCCTGCCTGTTCGCAGGCCCGTCTGAACAACGGTTCGTGCGTCCTGGGGGTGCACGCGGCCACCACGACCCTGTTCAGCTCGTTCTTCTTGATGCTCTCTTTGATTGCGCTCAGCCCCTCCTGGGAGCACGAGTAGAGGTTGTGACCAGCGTAGACCACGCTCGGTAGGCCCTTCGCGTACTCGACCACGTCCTCGACATCCACCGTGGATGCGATGTTGTGGCCGCAATGGCAGATGAAGACGCCGATCCTAGAGGTCATGTTCTCCCTCCCTCAACGATCTCAGCCGCACGCGCTGCCACCGCGGACGCCTGTGAGACCGAGTCGGGTATGTCGATGGGCCCGCTCGCGAACCCGCAGACCAGCACACCGTTGGTCGTCGTGTCGGTCGGAGACGAAAGCCTGGGGGTTACGAAGAAGCCATCGGCGTCGAGTTCTGTGCCCAGAATCTTCGCGAGGCTGTAGTTGTCCCTCGCCGGTATGAGGGCCGGACAGAGAATCAAGAGGTCGAACTCATCGGTCACGGCCTCCCCTGCAAGTCCCCTCGTCTCGTAACTCATGAGCACTCCGCTCTCTCCGTTTGCTGATTGTATCTTCGCGGGTCTGGTCCTCACATATCTGACGCCATAGGAGTCCTTCGCCCTAGATACGAACTCCTGGAAACCCTTTCCAGTGGCCCTCATGTCCATGTAGAATATCGTGATCTGCACGTCTGGCGCGTGCTCGCGAGCAAGTATCGCCTCCTTCGTGGCGTACATGCAGCACACGCTGCTGCAGTAGCTGTGCGTCCTGGTGTCCCTCGACCCCACGCACTGGATGAATCCAAGCTTCCTAGGCTCGGTCCCGTCGGATGGTCTCTGCAGATGACCGCTGGTCGGCCCGGAAGCAGACAGTATCCTCTCGAGCTGGAGTGAGGTGATGACATCCTTGCACACGCCAAATCCGTACTGCGGCATGGTCGACGCGTCCATCATGTCGAATCCGTTCGCCACCACGATGGCCGCGGCGTCGAGTTCGATGATGAGGTCCTCCTGCTCATAATCGACAGCCCCTGCCTGACAAACCTTCTGGCAGACGCCACATTTGTCCTCGGTGAGCTTCCGACATCGGTCCTTGTCGATGGTCATCTTCCTGGGGACGGCCTGGGGGAACGGGAGGTAGATCGCTTTGCGAATGGTAAGGCCCTCCTCGAACTCGCTTGGCACCTTCACCGGGCATTTCGCGACACAGTCCCCACAAGCGGTGCACCTGTTGACATCGATGTAACGCGCTTTCTCACGTATCGCGACCTTGAAGTTCGGTGCCGCTCCATCTACAGCTTCAAGCTCCGAATATGTGTGTATAACGATGTTCTCGTGGTCCGCACACGAGATCATCTTCGGCGAGAGGATGCACATCGAGCAGTCGTTCGTTGGGAAAGTCTTGTCGAGCTGGGCCATGTGGCCGCCTATGGATGGGGACTTCTCTACCAGATGGACTTCGAACCCCCTGTCGGCGAGGTCCAGAGACGCCTGTATTCCAGCGATGCCCCCACCTACGACAACGACTTTCTTGCACTCCATTCTATCCCCTCCATCCTCCTCAGTTAACGTCGCATCCGACTATCCGACGGACAGGGCGCTTCCGGAGCTCGGCGCTGGCCCTGTGATGTCTGTCTACGGAACAGTGGTTCGGCGGACAATATTGCCACTTCATAATTAAGACTTCCGAGAAACACCTCCCAGCGTCGGGGGTTCGCGACCGGATGTCCCCAAATCACCATCGCTCATGGCCAAAAGATATATTGTCGTTCCTGGTATTCCCGGACTGTCGGAGGCATCGATTGCTCAGAGAATGCAGAGAACACGGTTTCTACAGGGCTGAGTACTGCCCTGTTTGCGGACAGGAAGGCAGATTCCTGATGGACACGGAGGAACTCGACAGGATGAGTAGGACATTGGCTGGAGTCCTCAGGCACTTCCCGGAGAGGTTCGACCTCGAGGTCGACAGGTACGGATATGTCGACCTCCACATGTTCGTTCACGCGATCCAGGCGAAGCAAAGAAGATACCATTGGCTCAGACCACATCACGTCCTGGCGATCATCGAGACGGACAACAAGGGAAGGTACGAGCACAAGGACGGCAAGATACGTGCGACCTATGCTCACTCCTTCGAGGTGGACCTCGACCCTAGCAACGTGGGAACCCCCGACACACTGTACTATCCCGCGACAGAGGAAGAGGTCGACATCATCCTGGAGACTGGCATCAAGCCATCGGACAGGAAGCGCGTCCATCTCAGCAAGACTATCGGCGACGCAGTCAACGCGGGCAGGGTACGAACCGAATCGCCGGTAATATTGGAGGTCGACGTGCGCCTCGCAGGCGACGAGGGCGTGATCGTACAGAAGGCTGGCAAGACGGTGTACCTCACAAATGAGATCGCAGCCAAGTACCTGAAGAAGATCGAGGTCGACTTGTCGGAATATCCGTTGGAGAGGCCGATCAAGCAGACCGAGGACGCACCGACGAAGGACGACGAGAAGCAGCCGGAATAGGACCCTGCGTCGGCGCCGTGGAGCGCCGTCCATCTCATTTCATTTTCACTGCGGCCCGGGAAACGGTTATTACCCTCCCTGCCACCTGTATCAATGTATGTTCGAAACGGCAGACAGGCTCTGGCTGCAACAGGTCGAGTCGTCCATGCGGTATCATGCTCTCGAGTTCCAGTGGAAGAAGTTCAAGCCCCGGCTCACCTGCGTTGGCCGCGGTGGCGACGATGTCTTTGACATCGACCTGGGTCAGGTGGACTTCGTGATAAGTGACGCCAGGGAGTGCGTTGGCTGCTTGGACGGGAATTCCCATGTCTCGTGCCCCAACCAGGCCTCCGTCACTCGGTTTACCCAGTGCACCGCCTGTGCCAGCGAATCGTTCATCCCTTTCCAGGAGTGTGTGTTCGAGCCGAAGTGTGACGGCGACATATGCGACATGGACTTCTGCAGGCGGGAGCACGTCCTGTATCTGGCGTTCTACGACACCAAGGTCAAGATCGGGATGAGCTCCACAAGAAGAGTGGAGCGCAGGCTGGTTGAGCAGGGAGCAGATGCGTTCGCAGTCGTTGGCGCGTTTCCGACGCGGAGACGGGCGCGCGAGGCGGAGAAGCAGATGTCTTCACGTCTGAGGGTCCCTCAGGCCCTCCGACAGGAAGCCGTGCTAAGCGGTTTCTCCAGGGCCGTCGACGCTGCAGGCATCGAGGAACGGTTTCGTGGTCTCGCGTCCACTATCGAGGACCAGTTCGACCTCAAGGTGGAGAGACTGCGTTGGCTGGATGCGTACCCGATCGACCTTCCGCTTGACCGCCCTCCTCGGCTGAGGGATGCTGCGGGAAGACACCGGGGGAAGTTGCTGGGCATGAAAGGCAAGTGGCTCGTTTACGACTCCGGGAGTATCAACGCCCTGAATCTCTCGGATGTGCCGTCAAGGTTCGTCGATGCCGACGGTCCCCCGGGGACCCCCGCTCCACGCAAAATTAAGAAATAGCTACTCGGCGTTCGCCTACCTGGATGGTAAAATGAAGATAACTTGGCTGGGTCACTCTGCCTTCCTCATCGAGGGCAGGGACAGAGTATTGGTGGATCCGTTCCTGACCGGGAATCCGAAGGCATCGGTGTCCCCTGACGAAATCGACTGCGACATAATATGCGTCACTCACGGTCATGCGGATCACCTCGGAGACGCACTGGAGATCGCAAGGAGGACCGGGGCGATGATCGCTAGCATCGTCGAGATGTCGATGTATATCGAGCGCTGCGACCTACAGAGCACGGGCTTCAACCTGGGGGGGACCGCACATATCAAAGACACTGACATAACCATGGTTCCAGCCTTCCACTCGTCGAGCATCGGCGCTCCTGGCTTGGAGTTCTCTGCAGCTATGCCCGTGGGACTCGTCATCGATTCAGGGAAGCCGGTGTATCACGCCGGAGACACCTGCGTCTTCAGCGACATGAAGCTGATTGGCGAGCTGTACAAGCCGGAGGTGGCTTTGTTGCCGACAGGAGGGTTCTTCACGATGGATCCCCGGCAGGCGGCGCTGGCTACGTCGTTGATCAAGCCCAAGACCGTTGTGCCGATGCACTACGGGACCTGGGAACCGATAGACATCGACCCTAAGGAGTTCGAGCGGCTCGCCAACGAGTCAGCCCCTGGTGTGAAGGTCGTGATTCTCGAGCCTGGACAGTCGCTGGAAGTGTGATCTGAGATGGCCGGCATCACCACCCCCGCTGAGATAAGGAAACGTCACGGCAACATGTTCGCAAAGCGTCTTATCACGCTCGTTGACGAGCGTGTCGGCACGGCCCGTATCATCGAGGAGTGTTGCGCGCAGGGCCCTGTCGAGTGGGACGCGGTGAACCGTCTGAGGGCTAGGGGCGCAATCGACCATGTTGAGGTCCAGGGAACCACCCTGATCATGGATGCGCACATCGGTGAAGGGCAGGTACGGTTCGGCCCCGCGTCGAAGGACACGGGAGGTCAGGCCCTGAAGTCAGTCGTTGTCAAGGGGGACAAGGTCGAGACGACTTGGCTCGGCCTCGCAGGCGCCAGTGTCGGTGTCGGTGCTTGCCTGCCCCAGGCGGAAGGAGTCGAGAAGGTCGAGTTCCTGAGCGACGAGGATGTGGGCGGAAGCAGATCGGTCGAGTTGCGACTGACCACGCCTCTTCATCGTCGTCTCGTCATCGGGCTGGATGACACAGACACCAAGGAGAAGGGCGCGACGTGGGTCCTGGGCCTTAAACTCGCTAGAGAGATGCCACATGCGGTGTTCCTGTCTCATAAGATCGTCCAGCTGAACCCGGATGCTCCACAGAAGACCACGAACTGCTCGTCCACTGCGGTTTCGGTCGCCGTCCTCCCTGACGACGTCGGGAGGGCCGTCGACTGGGCGAAGGAATTCGTCTCCGAAAACACGTACTCGTCCGAGACGGCCATGGCGACCTTCGGAGGCATTGAGGTGTCCAGGGGGCTCATGCGATTCGGGGCTGAGGCCAAGGGGACGATCCTGTCCATCCACGACGCGGAGCATGCAGCGGCCGAGGCCGGGCTGAAGCTGATCGAGGTAACTGGAAGGCGAGGTCTAATCGGTGCGGTGGCTGCGATCGGCTGCGTGGACCTGGGACTATACAGCGCCGGTCTCCCCGAGGACTTCGAACGCACATAGTTTAAGACTGACCGGTGTATCACGAGAACGGAAGCGACTCGAATGACGGGCGAGATATCCAGGGCAATCGCGTCGACCGCGTACCAGACGTACGAGAAGCGTCTTCTCAAAGAGATTCAGACGAGGCCCGTCCCACGACACGTGGCCGTGATAATGGACGGTAACCGCAGATACGCGAAGGAGTTCGGGCTGCTCGTGGCAGAGGGTCACGAGAAAGGCAAGGAGAAGCTCGAGGAGATGTTGGAGTGGTGCCTCGAGCTAGGAATCAGAGTCCTTACGGTGTACGCCTTCTCGACTGAGAATGTGACACGGGAGACGGACGAGGTCAACACCCTGATGAGGATGTTCTCTCAGAACTTCAAGAGGCTGGCTGACGACGATAGGGTACACAAGCATAAGATACGTGTCCGGGTCCTAGGCCAGAAGGACATTCTCCCGGACGATGTCAGGGAGGCGATCGAATACGCCGAGCAGAAGACCAAGGATTACGACGCCTACTCCTTCAACATGGCCGTCGGCTACGGTGGCCGCCAGGAGCTCCTGCAGGCCGTCAAACGCATCGCGGAGGAGGTGCGCAAGGGAGCCATCGAGGTTGAGGACATCAACGAGGAGACCTTCTACAAGTTCCTCTACACCTCCGACCTCCCGGACCCTGATCTCATTCTGAGGACCTCGGGCGAAGAGAGGATATCCAACTTTCTGCTCTGGCAGCTCGCGTATTCCGAGCTCTACTTCTCTGACGTCTATTGGCCTGGATTTCGTAAGGTCGATTTCCTCAGGGCAGTCCGCTCCTTTCAGCTGAGGAAGCGCAGGTTCGGGGAATAGAGGATTTTCGCCGCTCCACTCACCTTTTCGTGCACAATATGGCACTGCAGCGTACGAAAAATGTGCGTATTCCGCTCGATTTTGTGTGAATTCCGTTAGTTTGAAGTACTGTCCCCTGCTATCGGGGGCCCGGGAACATCATGACCATGTCCTCCATTAGGAACCATCCGTGCGAAATATATGAGAGATGGAAGGGGCTCGACCTCAAGCTCCTGCCCATCGACAAGACCGACATCATGATACTGTGCGAGCTGAGGGAGAACTCGAGGGTGAGCAACTCCGAGATCGCCAAGAAACTCGAAGTCACGGAGGCCACCGTCAGGAGGCGTATCAAGAACCTGATCGAGAAGGGCATCATACTCCGCTTCTCGATACACATCGACTACCGGCTGATCGAGAACACTGTGAAGGCCTACATACACGTCAAGTCCCTCAGCGAGAAGCTGGACGAGGTTGTCGAGCATATCACCAACCACAACAGGGTGGTCGCGGTGTATCGCGTTACGGGAGAATACGACCTGCTTGTCGTGGCGTTGTTTGTCGGCATGGCCGAGTTGCAGGAGTTCATAGACTCCTTCCTCAAGAGGGAAGGGATAAAGGAGACGGACACTCAGATTGTCATGAGCGCGTACAAAGGCGTGCCATGGACCGGCATCTGAAAATGAAAGCTGAGCAGGTCGTCAGGAAGCTGAGGTCCATGGCCAACCCTCGCAATGTCGAGGGCATGGCCCGGTTCGGGATCAACCCTGAGAACACCCTCGGCATCTCGGTCACCGAACTGAGGAAGCTCGCGAAGCCGATAGGCAGGGATCACTCCCTAGCACTGGAGCTCTGGAATTCCGGGCTACACGAAGGAAGGATACTCGCAGCGATAATCGATGATCCGGACAAGGTCACGGTCGAGCAGATGGAGCATTGGGCCGTGGAGTTCGATTCCTGGGATGTCTGCGACCAGGCCTGTACATGCTTGTTCGACAGAACCCCCTACGCGTTCGAGAAGGCCGTCGAGTGGAGCCACCGCGACGAGGAGTTCGTCAAGAGAGCGGGGTTCGCCCTGATGGCCGGCCTCGCGGTGCATGACAAGACGGCGACCGACGACCGGTTTCTAGCCTTCTTCGAGCACTTGAAGAGAGAGGCGTTCGACGATAGGAAATACGTCAGGAAGGCGGTAAACTGGGCGCTCAGGCAGATCGGCAAGAGGAACGTGCCTCTGAACATGGCGGCCGTGGATGTCGCGACGGAGATATCACGGCTCGATTCGAGGGGTGCGAGGTGGATTGCCTCCGATGCCCTCCGTGAGCTGAGGAGCGAGGCAGTGCAAAAACGTCTCGAATCTAGACAGACTGGAGCGCTACCTGGACGGCGTCCATCGTCTTGATGCTCAGCCCGGCCTTCTTCGCGCCAGCGTTGAGGTTGACTTGGCAGAACGGACACGATGTCACTATGAGTTCGGCCCCAGCCTCGACCGCCTCCTTCACCCTGTCGGCTGCTATCGTCTCTGCCATGTCGTTGAAGGCCGACTTGAATCCTCCACCGGCTCCGCAGCATTGTGCGTCGTCCCGTTCATGGCGCATCTCCACGAGCTCGAGCCCGGGGATGGCTCTGAGGATGTTCCGCGGTGGGTCGTATACCTTCGCGTGCCTGCCTAGGTGACAGGGGTCGTGATACGCGACTTTCTTCTTGAAATCCTTCGTGAACTTCAACCTGCCGTCCTTGATGAGCCGGTCGAAGTACTCCGATATGTGATACAACTCGAACGCTGGTTCGCCGACCAGTTGAGGGTAGTCGTTCTTGATGGTGTTGTAGCATCCCGCACAGGCTGTCACCATGACCTTCCAGCCGTGCTTCTCCATCTCCCGGACGTTGTGAGGCGCAAGCTCCTGCAACACAAGGCTCTTCTGCCCTGTCCTGAGAAGGGGTGACCCGCAGCACCATTCATTCTCTCCCATGATGGTGAATCTCACGCCAGCCTTATCGAGCAGCTTCGCAGTGGCAACAGCCAGAGGCTGCATCCTGTAGGCCTCTGTGCATCCCGTGAAGAAGACGACCTCCGGGTCGTCCGAGAGCTTGATGTCCTTTGGCAGCCACGACGGCCGCTTCTCCGCGGGTTCGTCATATGGGTTCTTCTTGTTAAGCACCCTCTCGGAGATACGCTTGTGAGCCTCCATCGGGCCGTAGCCCTGGGATATCAGCCACTCCTTGACCTCCTCCCAGAGATGCGGAAACTCGATCTCCACATGGCAGTGGTGTTCGCAGGCGCCACATGATGTGCACTGGAATATCCGCTCGGTGAGTCTATCGTCCACCTTAGGGCGACGTCTGAGCAGCCTGTCCACGGGAGTTCTATTGGCTATCTGTTTCAGGTAGTAGACCTTGCCTCGTGGGGTCGCCGACTCCCAGCCGTAACAGCTGTGAATCGGACACGGGTCCCTGCAGTACCCGCACTGCAGGCAGGCGTTCAGGTCCTTCTCGATCTCTGAGATCTTTCTCATGAATGTCACCGGATGGTCTGACTACGGTGGTTGGCTCCTGGCGCTCATGATATCTTCGATGTTGATAAATGTAGCGCAGAACGATTCGAATCGAGTTCGGGAGGGCTATCTTCAGAACTCGTCACCGTTTCTCGTCGTTGTCTCTGGGGGTCGAAGACGGATTTCAACCTCATCCCCCCGCACGTAGCCCTTCAGGCTGCTCAGGAGCCCTCGGATGGTGCTCTCGGTGATATCGGCCACGAATGCTCCGACAGGCAGCGGAACGCCGCCTACGGATATCTCCACGCGATGAGCGGAGAATTCAGGGCACGCCTCGACGGTCAAGCCGCCTTTCGCTACCTCCCTTGCGAGTTCGTCACAGTCCATTCCGCACTTGGAGCAGTCGAGGCCGGGGAGTCTCGCTCGGACCCTCTCGAAGGATATCTCATCTTCCATGTATTCGGTCAGTTGCTCGACGGTCGGGTTCACAAGAACGGTTCCCTCCGTGGGTTTGATGTCTCCCACAGCCACCTTCGGATGCGAGCCGTCCTTGTACCCTTCAATAATGACGACGTCCGGTCGGGCCTCGCGCTGCAGTAAGGAGACGACTTCATCGAGTGGCAGTCCTGGTCGCTTGAGTATCACGGTCGCGTCTCCTGCCTGCAGAGCTACTAGGGCGCTCCCCGCCTTCCAGTGTCTCCAGGTGTCCTTCCCCTCGGGGTCGACGCCCGTCACCTTCGGGGAGCGCTTGACCGAAACGACCTTGTACCCGCGCGCCACAAGTTCATTTACCACCGCTTCGACCATTGCGGTCTTCCCGGAATCCTGATAACCGTAGACGCCTAGTATCAACCCCATTCCTCATAGTCCCTATCTGCGGCCGCGGTGATAAATGGCTCGCCCCTATCGCCTTCTTAGAAGGGCCCCTACCATCCGTGGGATGCTCGCGTAGATCGAACTCGTAGACCAGTCCAGCTCCTCCTTCTCGCAGACGGTGCTCTCGTTCAGCGCGGAAGCCTGCTCCCTCAGCCAATCGAGCTCCGTCCCCGACGCCGCCCCTCTCGCGACGATGCCGTCGATCCTTCGCATCAACGCGGAAGCATCGGTTATCCTCTTTTCGATGCGGTCGGCTACGGCGTGGGAGATCAGCCCGAGGTCCCTCTTCACGGAGTTGAGACCGAGCCCAGCGGAGTAAGTCGCCTCGGTGATCGCATCCCGCGACATCCATGCGGTCTCGTAGTTGAGCACGTATTTCCAGCTGGGCATGACCGCCAGCTTCAAATGGTCCTCGACGGTGGACGCGAACAACCTGTAGCCGTGAGCCTCCGGGTTCTCGAATGCGTTCCCGCCAGGGTCGATGAACGGAGCGAGCGGGCTTATGAAGGGGAACAGGTTCGCGTCGGGGAACTTCTCGTACAGTCTTCTCGTGTACTCGACGGTGCCTGCCACGGTCTCCCGTGTCTGGAGTGGCAGGCCTATCATGTAGAACAGGTCGAACCGCCCGCACCCGGCCTTGAGGAAGCACTCTATCGACTTCTCGAGTCCTGCGTTCGTGTAGGGTTTTCCCTGGGCCTTCCTGACCGTCTCGTCGTGCGTCTCGGGCGACATCTGCACGCTGAATCTGTCGATGCTCGAGGAGACCTCATTTGCGAATCCCACCGTTGCTGGCGTGAACAGCTCGATGACGACCTCGTTGTCCACTCCTCTGGCCTTCAGCTCCTTCAGGAACAGGGTCGCATACGCCTTCCCCGCCTGGCGAACGTCGCCGACCACGAATGTCGCCCCTTTGATGTACTCCTCGGCCCTTGCGATATCCTCTGCCAGGAGTTCGGGCGACCTGTACGCGGGTTCATCCCTTCCCAGATATCGCGAGAACGAATCGCACGACCCCGCGCAGTTGAGGCAGTTGTGCGTGCAACCCCTGACGGCCACCGCGATGGACATCGGGTTCGATTTCCAGTCGGCATACGGGAGATGCCCCGTGAGGTCCCGATACTTCAGGACCTTCCGGAGCAGCAGACCGTAATCGATTTCGATGTCGTCCAGGTTCTCAGGCACATGGGAGAGCGGATTGACGGTAACTCGGCCATCGTCTCTCCAGGTAAGATTCGGGACATCCTCCATAGAGGCGCCTCTGTCGATGGCGTCCATGAGACGTTCGAACGGCATCTCGGTCGAGTCGCCGCGCAGGACATAGTCGACCTGCGGGTACCCCCGTACGAGTTGTTCGTGATAGTACGAGGAGCTGAATCCGCCGAACACCAAGGGACGATCAGGGTGGTGTTTCTTGACCATCCGGGCGAGCTCGAGCGCCCCCTGGACATGAGGCATCCAGTGCAGGTCGATCCCGAACACGGATGCGTCTACCGATCTGACGAATTTATCGGGATTGAACCTGTCCGAAGCAAGCATCCGAGAGGCTATGTTCGCTATGCGCACGTCATACCCTTTCGATTCCAGATGTGAGGCAATGGTCGTGAAACCGATTGGATACATCTCAAAGACTGGGGTCGAAGGGACCAAGTCGCTGACCGGTCCTGAGAGCAGGGTCTTCTTCCTGAAGTCCATGACGCTGGGAGGGTGCATCAGCACGAGGTCGGGCACTGCCATCTAGGTTGACAACCTGTCAAGGATTAAAAAAGGCTTCTTCGCAACGCATCTTCAGCTCCTCTTGGAGAGAGGCTGCGGCCACGGCTCTGCGGCCCCGATATTCGAAAATCGTTCAGTACTGACGGAGGTCTGCGCAGAGCGTCCGCCGGAAAAGGCCTTATATGTTGTCGTGAATCCTCGGACAATGCTGCAGGACGACTATATGGGGGTCGCCGTCTTTGCCATCGTAGCCATCCTTTTTCCCACGGTAGTATTCTTCCTCTCGAGATACTTCAGAACCGACAAGAACGACCCGAGATCCATGACCACGTACGAGTGCGGCGAGGTCCCCATCGGCGACGCTCAGATACAGTTCCATTTTCAGTACTATATGTACGCAATCATCTTCGTCGCTTTTGACCTCGTGACCGTGTTCGTGCTCATATGGGCGTTGGTGTTCACTGACCTCAGCGAGCTGGCGAAGATGTTCATGGTGATGTTCTTGGGCGTTCTTTTAGTGGGCGTGACCTACGCTCTGAAGAAGGAGGAGATAGTCTGGATTTGAGCGGAAAGGCCGACCCATCTATGGGACAGGCAGTGATGTTCCGGTCCAGGGACTTCCTCAAGTGGTCCGACGAGGTTCTGGAATATCTTCTGCGCAAGTCTCCCATAGGTGGAGGCATCGACTTGATCACCAAGGATTTCTTCAACTGGGCAACGAGGAACTCGTTGTACTTCCTCCATTTCGGCATAATGTGCTGCGCCTTGGAGATGGCCGTCGCATCTGCGCCAAGGTTCGACCAGCAGCGATTCGGGATAATTCCCAGGTCGAGCCCTCGACAGTGCGACGTCCTGCTCGTCAACGGGCCGGTGACCAAGAAGCTCAAGCCAGCTCTAAGGAGGTTGTACGACCAGATGCCTGAACCCAAGTGGGTCATCGCGATGGGCGAGTGCGCCATCTCAGGCGGGCCGTTCTACGACAGCTACAGCATGGTCCCCGGGGTCGACCGGTTCATCCCCGTTGACATCTACATACCGGGCTGTCCTGCAAGGCCGGAGGCCTTGATAGATGGTTTCCTGAAACTTCAGAAGCTCATTAAAGAGAACAAGAGAGGCCTGCTCACGGGCCGGTAAGGTGTGTGTAGAATGTCTGAGGGGAGCGAGCGGGATTCGACTGGGGTCGTCGGCATCGAGAAGGCCCCGAGCCGCATAGGCGAGAACCCTGAGAACAGGGTGTTGAGGGCGCTTGCTGAATCGTTCCCTAGGACCGTTTCGGGCGGGACTCAGCTTAGGCCTGGTGTGATACGCGCCAGGGTCGACCGGTCCGACCTGTACAGCGCATGCAGGACTCTGAGGGACGATCTGGGCTTCGAGCATCTCACCATGATCTCCGCTGTCGACTACGAGGACAGGTTCGAGATAGTCTATCACATCACATCCTATCAATCGAGGCTTCTTATCGAGTTGATATCCACCGCACCGAAGGACGACCCTGTGGTGGATTCTGTCTCCTCGGTCTGGGGCGGAGCGAACTGGCAGGAGCGGGAATCGTACGACCTCATGGGCATCGTGTTCAATAGCCATCCCAAGCTGGAACGGATACTGCTGCCCAAGGATGTACTGTACCATCCGCTCAGGAAGGATTTCAGGGGGTGACCATGGATGGCTGAGATGTGGATCAACATGGGCCCCCAACACCCGATGACGCACGGGCTCTGGAACCTCCGGGTCAAGATTGACGGCGAGACCATCGTCGCCGCGGAGCCAGAGGTGGGTTACCTCCACCGGGGTATCGAGAAGATATGTGAAGCGAGGACTTACCCTCAGATCATACCGATCGCTGACCGACTCTGTTACGGGTCGTCACTCACTTGGTCGCACCTGTATTGTCTCACGATCGAGGATCTCATGGATGTCGAGGTGCCTGAGCGGGCGGAATACATCCGGGTGATGGCGATCGAGATGCAGAGGATCGCCTCTCACCTGATGTGGCTCGCAGCTTACGCGGGCGACCTGGGTCTTGCGGTCGGGTTCACATACACCATGAGAGACAGAGAGGTGCTCGTGGACCTTCTCCAGGCGTTGACCGGATCAAGGTTGACTTACAACTATCCGAGGATCGGAGGGGTCGCGCACGACCTCCCACCCGATTTCGAGAGAGATACCATCAGAGCTGTACAGTACATGGAGATGCGCCTCAAGGAGTACGAGGACCTGTTCGATGGGTCCAAGATATTCATGATGAGGAACGTCGGCATCGGCATCCTGAGGAAGGAGGACGGGATAAACCTCGGCGTGACCGGGCCTTCTCTCAGGGCCAGCGGAGTGGATTACGACCTTAGGAAGGACATGCCCTACTCTGTCTATCCGGAGATGGACTTCGAGGTTGCCACGCACGAGGACGGCGACTGTTACGCTCGTTACAGAGTGAGGATGGACGAGATGTGGGAGAGCTGCAGGATCATCCGGCAGGCACTCCAAAAGATGCCGAAGGGCAGATGGAGGATCGTGGCCCCAAGGAACGCCCCTGCCGGGACCGGGCTGGGACGGGTCGAGGATCCGAGGGGCGAGGCGGTGATGTATGCCGTGGGCGACGGTACGGACAGGCCATACAGGCTGAAGATCCGGAGCCCCATCTTCGTGACGGTATCCGCCGCTCCGAAGATACTCGTCGGCTACAAACTCGCCGATGTCGTCGCCATCATGGGCGGCCTCGATATGTGTATAGGAGAGAACGATAGGTGACGACTTGAACCTGTTTGAATTCTGCCACGGAATCATCCACTGGCTCGTGGACCTAGTCAACAACTTATGGTATTGGCTGGGAGACTTCCTTCCGTGGTACTTCGGCGACCTCTTCACGGCGATCGGGGACTTCGCAGCTTCCGAGGGGCACCTCTTGTTCATGACCGTCCTGGTCGAAAGCGTTGTCATCATAGTCGTCGCGCTGATCAACGTGCTCAACTTCCTTTGGATATTCAGGAAGCTCAGTGGGAGGATCCTGGACTTCTACGGGCCGTACTACGTCGGGTACAGGATCGGCGGCTGGCTCCAGAACCTTGCCGACGGCGTGAAGCTGTTCACGAAGGAGATAATCACCCCGACCAAGGCCGACAGGCTCGGGTTCCTCCTTGCACCGGTGATATTCGTCGGCTCTTCCGTGACGATCCTGGCGGTCATACCTCTTAGCGCCAACTTCGGGCTCTCAACAACGAGCGAGCCCGGGGAATACGTCTCCGCGGGGGCGCTGTTCGCGCTCGCGGCCTTCTCGATCGCCCCGTTCGCCATCCTGCTCGCGGGCTGGTCGTCCAACAACAAGTACACCTTGATCGGCGGCATGAGGTCCGCGGCTCAGATGATGAGTTACGAGATACCACTCTTGCTCGCCGCCGCCAGTGTCTTCCTGCTAGCTGGCAGTTTCAACTTTGTTGACATCGTGGATGCGCAGCATGACATGTGGTTCTTCATACCTCTCTTCATCGGATTCGTGGTCTTCCTGATATGCCTGATAGCCGAGGTGGAGATCATCCCGTTCGACCTTCCCGAGGCCGAGGCGGAGCTGGTGGAGGGGTGGACCACCGAGTACGGTGGGATGCGGTTCGGACTGTTCTACATGACCACTGCCGTCAGGTCGTATGCCGGTGGAGCGCTTGCGACGGCCTTCTTCCTCGGTGGATGGCAGGGCCCTTGGTTCGTCCCGGACGAGATATGGTTCCTGATCAAGGCCTACATCGTGTACACGGTCTTCATGTGGTTGACATGGTCGGTCCCGAGGGTCAGGATCGATCAGATGCTTGTTTTCGGATGGAGGAGGCTGCTGCCGCTGGCGGTACTCAACCTGCTCATCGCGGCCGCCCTGAAGTCAGGAGGTTGGCTCTGATGGATGCCAGACAGAGGCCAAAACCGACAGGAATCGTCCTGAAGCCCATGAGGCGTACCGGGAAGCAGCTGGCCCGGACGCTGATACTCGGCAAACCCAACACTGTCCTGTACCCTGAGGAGAAACTCGACCTTCCCCAGATCTACCGTGGCAAGCACGTCCTTGATTTCAAGAAGTGCATCGGCTGCGGTAACTGTGTGCTCGTCTGTCCGAACGATTGCATGTGGCTGGAAAAGGTGGAGGACCCTGAGCTGGGAAAGATCGAGAGGCCCGGCGTGGACCTCGGGAGATGCCTGTTCTGCGGGTTCTGCGCAGAGGTGTGCCCGACAGTGGCCCTTCACATGACGACCGAGTTCGAACTTGCTGACAGAGACAGGGATAACCTGAGGTTGGGCCCGCTGGACATACGAGACGATTCGTTCGGCGAGACGTTCATCGAGGAGAGGCAGAAGCGCCTGGTGCCGGTGCTCGATCTGTCGAAGTGCACAGACTGTGAGATGTGTGCCGGCGAGTGCCCCGAGATGTGCATCGCGATGATGCCCATCGAGAACACGGACAGGAAGAAACCGGAGATGAACCTCGCCAAATGCCTGTCTCACGGCAAGTGCGCGGAGGCCTGTCCGGAGAAGGCTCTGACGATGACCGAGGTGTACGAGTCATACTTCGACATGTCGGAACCCGATCTGGTTCTGGAGAAGTGCTCGGGCTGCGGGGCATGCGCTAGGAAGTGTCCGTCAGAAGCGATATACATGCTCGAGATGCCCGGGACCGAGAAGACTCTCAAGGGCGGTAAGAAGGGCAAGCCGAAGAAGCGGGCGGTGTTCGTGCTGGAGAAGTGTGTCGGCTGCGGGAGATGCCACAAGGCCTGTAGGTTCGACGCCATCGACATGCCGGGGGTGAGGAAGTGACGTGGGAGATGTTCGTGTTCCTGTTCCTGGCGGCCTCTGCGTTGATGTCCGCACTGTGGGTCATCTCCGCCAAGGAGATAGTACACAGCGTCATCGGAATGGCAACCTGCTTCATCGCTATCGCATGCCTTTTCATCATGCTGAACGCCGAGTTTGTGGCCATCGTCCAGCTCCTGGTGTACGTGGGCGCGGTCACCATCGTGATCCTGTTCGGAATCATGCTCACGAAGCGTGAGATAATGGAGAGTGAGAGGAAATGAGGTGGACGGCTGCTTCAAAGGTCATCGCGGTCGGTCTCCTGGCTCTCCTGTTCATACTGGCCGTCACAGAGGCGTCGTGGCCCGAGGGTCCCATGGACCAGAACACCAACGAAGAAGTGGGCGAAGTGCTGTTCGGCACACCTGATGACGATGGCTACGGCCTAGCATTCTTCCTGATCGGTCTGCTGTTGCTCGTCGCCATGCTCGGCGGGGTGTTCCTGGCCAAGGAGGAGGGCGAATGATACCGATCGAGTACTGGCTGGTGTTCAGTTCGCTTCTGTTCTGCATAGGCGCGTACGGCGTCCTGACCAAGCGGAACGCGATAGTCGTCCTGATGTGCATCGAGATAATGCTCAACTCCGCCAACATCAACCTCGTTATGTTCAGCTCGTATCATTCCGTCCTGCACATAGACGCCATGGACACCGACCCGTCAGGGCAGGCCTTCGCGCTGTTCTCCATCGCAATCGCAGCGGCGGAGGTGGCGGTGGGACTCGCCATACTGCTCTCGGTCTACAGGCAGTACAAGACGATCGAAGTCGACAAGATCAACATCCTGAGGTGGTAGAATGCTGGAATACGCATGGCTCATACCGGTGTTTCCGTTCGCAGCATTCCTACTGATCTCCCTCTTACCGAAGCGCACCTTGTCCTGGGAGGACGGCGCCGGATACGCGGTCGGAGGTGCTGCCGCCGCGTTGATCCTCTCCGTGCTCGTGATCTGGGAGGTCATGTCGGGCAGCACTATGGTTGGAGATGGCCCGAAGTTTGAATGGCTGGTCATAGGCGACATCTCGTTCACATTCGGCATATGGATAGACCAGCTGACCGCGGTAATGTTGCTAGTCGTGTCGGTGGTCGGCACGCTCATCGTGGTGTACTCCGCCGGGTACATGCACGGGGAGGGGGAGAAGCGCAGACGCTACTACGCCGAGATAATGCTCTTCATATCGGTGATGTACGGTCTGGTCATCTCAGACAACTACCTTCAGATGTTCATCTTCTGGGAGCTCGTAGGCCTGTGCTCCTACCTTCTGATAGGCTTCTGGTACGAGAAGCCGTCCGCCGCAAGCGCCGCCAAGAGGGCGTTCATCGTCACGCGCGTTGGCGACATCATGCTCATGGCGGGCATAATCATACTCTTCAAGTATGTCGGCTCGCTCGATTTCGTCACACTGTTCGATCAAGAAACCGCTGCGGCTGTACCCACCGACATGATGGTTCTTGCGACCGCGCTGATATTCGGAGGCGCGATAGGCAAGAGCGCGCAGTTTCCGCTCCACGAGTGGTTGCCTGACGCGATGGAAGGCCCTACCACCGTATCGGCCCTCATACACGCGGCGACCATGGTCAAGGCCGGCGTGTACCTCACGGCCCGCTCGTACCCGCTTCTGGTTCAGGCTCCCGAGAGCCTGCTGTTCGTGGCGGTCATCGGCGGCGTTACGGCGTTGATAGCCGCCACGGTGGCGCTCGTCGCGACGGACATCAAACGGGTGCTCGCGTACAGCACGATAAGTCAGCTAGGTTACATGACACTCGCGCTCGGCGCGGGAGGGTACCTGGTCTTGTACGCGGACACAGGCGGCGGGTACTCTGCAGCGGTGCTGCACCTGATGAACCACGCGTTCTTCAAAGCGCTCCTGTTTCTATGCGCCGGCAGCGTGATCCATGCCGTGGGGACGAACGACATGAGACTCATGGGGGGTCTCGGGAAGAAGATGCGCATAACGTCGATGACCATGCTGGTTGGAGCGTTAGCCATCGCCGGAATACCGCCGCTCTCTGGCTTCTGGAGCAAGGACGAGGTGCTCGCGGCCGTCTATCACGCTGGCGAGTTCAATGCCGTATTCTTCCTGCTGTGGTTCATGGGCATCGCAACCGTGTTCATGACCGCCTTCTACATGTTCAGACTGTGGTTCATGACGTTCGCCGGGGAGCCGAGGTCCGACTACCACGCGCACGAATCTCCGAAGATCATGACCTTCCCACTGATGATACTCGCGGCGCTCGCCGCTGTGTCTGGCTTCGCGCTGTTCATAAGCGACGGGTTCAAGTATTTCATCGAGGGTTCGATCGGAGGGCTCGTACACGAGGTGCATCATGAATCCGCGACGGACATACTCGGCGTGATATTCGGAGACCCGCTCACGTATCTCTCGCTGGTGCTTGCCGTCGGCGGCATGTTCCTCGCATACAAGATGTACTACTTGCCTGGGTTCGACAGATCCGTGTTCGCCCGTGGGATATCCGGACGGTTGCAGGTCGCGCTTGAGAACAGATGGTATATCAGCAAGTTCTACGACGACTTCGCTCTCAGAGTCGTGTACGCCGTCTCGCTGGTCGCGGACGCCTTCGACCGCTACGTCATCGACGGCATCGTGAACGGGTTCGCGCACCTTGGCGGGCGGTCCGGCAACGTCATGAGGACGGTGCAGACAGGGAACGTCCAGAGGTACGCGGGGCTCGTCGTCATAGGCCTCTGCCTACTGCTGATATTCATGCTGTACATCGCGCCATGGGGAGGTTGGTGATAGGATGTTGGAGGGTGTACCCGTTCTCTCGCTCATAATCCTCCTGCCGTTGGTGGGCTCGCTGATCACCTTCTCCCTCGGCAGGCGGGAGAACCTGGCGAAGTGGATAGCGCTGGCCTTCGCATTGGCAGCCTTCATACTGTCCCTCGTGGTGGTCTACGAGTTCGTCGTCGATCCCTATTCCGCCCCATCCGGGGAGATAGAGTCGTACAGCAACGGCTACCAGTTCTACGAGTCGCATGTCTGGGTCGAGACGCTGGGGATCAACTACACAGTCGGGATGGACGGCATCAGCCTGCCGTTGTTCGTGCTGACCACGCTTCTATGCCTCCTGTCCATCGTCTTCTCCTGGAACACGACGAAGAGGCCGAAGGAGTACTTCGGTCTGATGTTGGTGCTCGAGGTTGGAGTGCTCGGGGTGTTTGTTTCCCTCGACTACTTCATGTTCTACGTCTTCTGGGAAATCGTCCTCATACCGATGTACTTCATGATCGGCGTGTGGGGAGGTCCGAACAAAGACTACGCGGCGATCAAGTTCTTCATCTACACGCATGTCGCGTCGCTCGCGATGCTCATCGCCATCATGGCGATGTACTTCGAGGCTGGCATAGAGACTTTCAGCATGGTGGCCATCGCCGAAGAGAGCGTCGCGTTCAGCCGGAACATGCAGTTCGTGATATTCGCAGCGATGCTCTTCGGGTTCGGCGTCAAGTTGCCTATGGTACCTTTCCACACTTGGCTGCCCGACGCGCATGTCGAAGCGCCGACGGCTGGAAGCGTGCTGCTTGCAGGCCTGTTGCTCAAGATGGGCGGATACGGCCTGATAAGGGTCGCTATACCTTCGCTCCCTACAGGCGCCGAGGATATGATGATAGTCATGGCGGTTATCGCCGTCGTCAGCATCCTGTACGGGGCGGTGCTCTGCCTGGCGCAGACGGACCTTAAGAAGATGGTGGCGTACTCGTCCATCAGCCACATGGGCTTCGTCCTCCTAGGCTTCGCGACGCTCGGGGAGCTCGGCATAGTCGCCGGCGTGTTCCAGATGTTCGCCCACGGCCTAGTGACTGCGGTTCTGTTCATGATGTGCGGCGTGGTCCAGCACAAATGCGGCACACGCTCGATACCGCACCTCGGCGGCCTGGCCAAGAAGATGCCCATCGCGGCTACCCTCCTGACCGTGGGTTTCCTCGCGTCGCTCGGCCTGCCTGGCCTAGTGAGCTTCGCTGCGGAGTTCATGGTGTTCGCGGCGATGTTCTTCAAGTGGGGCATGTGGGTGTTCGTGCCGATCGGGGCGGTGGCTATCACGGCCGGCTATTACCTGTGGGCGCTTCAACGGTCCATATTCGGGCCGCTAACTGACCGTATCGACACTTCCCACGTGAAGGACGTCGACTGGTACGAGGGTGTGCCTGTGGCCATCCTTATCGTCCTGATTGCGATATTTGGCGTGTTCCCTGCGCTGGTGTTCGACCGTATCTGGCCTGCAGTCGACTTCGCCATGCGGGCCTTCGGAGGTGGCTGAGTTGACCGTGTTGAGCATGCTGGAACCCTTCCTGCCACAGCTGCTGCTCGTCGTTTTCGCGTTGATGATGCCTGCGCTGGACTACGTCCTCAGGGACAAGCGGATCCTCGCGGTCGTCGCCCTGGCTCCCCTCGTAGGATATGCCATCATGCTCGTGGCTTGGACATTGGCGGGAGTTTGGGAACCGCCGGAGAGTGAGATGTCGCTCATCGAGGTGGACCTCTTCTCGGGCGTGTTCGCCCTCGCATTCGTCTCAGTCGGAATTATCGTGGTCCTGAGTTCCTCGGAATCCATCAGGCTGGAGAGGAACCATGGCGAGTACTACGCTCTGATACTGTTGGCCATCACAGGCATGACCGTGGTGGCACTATCCACGGACCTGATACTACTGTTCGTCGGCCTCGAGGTGGCAGGCATTGCATCGTTCGCCCTCTCGGGGTTCAGCAAGAGGGAGAAACGGTCGGCCGAGGCCGCGACGAAGTACTTCATCGTGGGCGGGTTCTCATCCGCCCTCACGCTGTTTGCGATCTCGCTGTTCTACGGCGTGTCGGGGACGACCACCATAGCGGATATGGGCCCAGCGATGGAAGCGATGTTCTCGTCCTACGAGGGGATGGCTTCCGTCGGGACACTCGCAACTGTGATGCTCATTGCAGGACTCGGGTTCAAGGTGGCCATCGTCCCGTTCCACATGTGGGCCCCCGATGTCTACGAGGGTTCCCCGACCCCGATATCAGGGTTCCTGGCTG
>JAEHCN010000076.1 GCA_020696395.1 Thermoplasmata archaeon
CGCCAGTTTCGAATGGTCGTCTGAGGTGATGGTTATGACCTCTGCCCCGACTCGTCTGACTATGTTCGCTGTCTGTATGCACGACATAGTCTCGCCGGTGTGCGAGACTATGATCACAAGGTGCCCCTCTCCTACGATCGGGGTGATAGTCTCCCCCACGAAGTATACCTCGAGCCCCATCTGGACAAGTCTTATGGCAAATGCCTTCGCAATCAGTCCGGACCGTCCGACTCCGTAGATGAATACCTTCGGTGCGGATATGATCATCTCGACGAACTTGTCAGTGCCCTCGACGTCTTCGCCGAGGGTGTCTCGGATGAATTTCACTATGTAGTCGGTGCTCTCCTTCATTTCGATCCAGCTTTATTCTTCTTCGAGTTGTCTTTCAACTCCTTCGAGACTTTCTTCGCGAGAACTCTCTCCAATATGACCTTCATGTACATGGCGTCGTGCTCTAGGAGGGGAGAGCTAGAGATGACCGTGGTGGGTTCGTTCCTGTCCACCAGCGCCTCGGCTAGGGGCTCGAACCGGAGATCGCCTTTCTTGATCGAAGTGAACCGCTTCTCGTTACCCCCCTCGTGCTCCACGCCTGAGAAGTGGGTGTAAACCTCTCCATCAGACACAGCCTTCGCGGTATCCAGCAGCTTGCCGAAATCCTTTGGTTCTCTGAGCAATCCCTCCTCCCTCGAGTGATAGTGAGGGAAGTTGATTACAGGGACGAGCTGTTTCGTGTCTTTGCAGAGTCTGGCGACTTCGCTCAATGACCCGTAGACCTCTTGCCTTCCGCTGAGTTCCAGGCCGATCGGGACCTTGATGCCGTGCTTCCTGTACCACTTCGTGAGCTCCGAGAGTCTCTCCTTGGCCCTTTTGTGAGCAGTCTTCTCGGTGACATCGCCATAGAGGCCGATGTGAGTCACCACCATCCTGGCTCCAAGCTCGTTCGCTATGAGACCTGCCCATCTGATCGAGTCCATGCTCTTGAAGCAGAGCTCCCCCTCGCTTATGATGTCCATGTAATATGGCGTGTGGATCGAGAGTCGCACGTCGAGCTCGTCCGCCATCACCCTGAGATTTCTCAGCTCGGAGTAGCTCTTGGTAATGCCGCTCGAGAGGACGACAAGGGTGTCGCCGCTTTCTATTGGCTCATCAAGGTTCGATATTATCTCATCCTTCTCGCCCTTTCTTCGAACGATTTCGATAACCATGTCGGTCGCGAGATCCCTCGGGGAAGAGCCTATCTCCTCGGATTCTGCAGATCTCTCCTGCACGCTCGCCCTGACTAGCTGTCCTTCCATGGCTGTCAAGCCTAGGTTGTGCACATCCGCTATGCCGTCCCTCAGGGTCCTCCCCTTGCAAGACAGTGGTATTCCGGCTGGGCCAAAACGAATCATCCTTACAACAACCCCCAAGGTAGGCTGGAGTTGTCGAGTATTGCGTAAGCCGTATATATCTTCTCTTGGTTCCAGTTTCGGCCGTTCTGAACCCTGACCGCGACGCGGAGGTGTGCGAGGGTATGCTAGAATATCCAATCTGCCATGTCCGGCCAGCACTCTGGCGCTATCCAAAGCTTTATAAATAGAACGTACATTTACTCGCCTACTCTATGATGTCGGAGGAGTCAGAAATGGGAAGAAACAGCAGAAAAACGAACCCCCACCTCTTGACCCTGGTGAAGCATCTGAAGGATGCGAGCAGGAACAACGAGGCGCCTATCTGGCGAGACATCGCGTTGAGGCTTGAGGGCCCCGCTAGCAACTGGGCTGAGGTCAACGTGGGCAAACTAGATAGGCACGCCAACGAAGACGAAGTCATCGTTGTTCCGGGCAAGTTGCTGGGCGCAGGCGATCTGAAGAAGAAGGTGACCGTGGCTGCGTTCCGGTGCACAGGCCAGGCGAAGGAAAAGGTCGTGGGCGCTGGCGGTAGAAGCCTTTCCTTGGAGGAGCTCATTGAGAACAACCCCAAGGGATCGAAAGTCAGGATAATGGGGTGATCATGTGGCAGTCATCGACGCGCAGGAACAGGTCCTCGGGAGACTCTGTACGCATGTGGCCAAGCGGCTGCTCAACGGCGAGGAGATCACCGTCGTCAACGCGCAGAAGGTCAAGATCTCCGGCGGCAAGGCACAGCTGCTGGCACACTACAGCCAGAGGAGGGCCCGTGGGAAGGACATCAGCGGCCCGAAATATCCCCGCTCCGCTGACATGATATTCAGACGCACCGTCAGAGGTATGTTGGACTACAGAAAGACCACGGGGAAGGAAGCGTACAAGCGGCTGAGAGTGTATGTAGGTGTTCCGTCGGAGCTTCGCGAGATAAAAGCCGAGAGCCCGGAGGTGGCGAAGAAGCCGCGTCTGGCCCGGTACGTGTACCTCGAGGAGATCTCCAGAGAACTCGGTTCCAGGAGGGTGTGATATCATGAAGGTCGTTGTCGTCAGCGGCAAGAGGAAGAGCGCGGTTGCGAGAGCGACCGTCAGAAAGGGCCGCGGGCTAGTTCGCGTGAATAGCGTTCCATTGGAGGTTTTCGAACCCTACCTGGCAAGAGTCAAGATCAAGGAACCGCTCATGCTTGCCGGCGCCAGAGCCTCGAAGGTCGACATCGATATCAATGTTCAGGGCGGCGGGTTCATGGGTCAGGCATCCGCCTCCAGAACAGCTATAGCGAAGGGGCTTGTCCAGTTCCTCGGGGATGAGGACCTGCAGGAGCTCTACTCAAAATACGACCGGTCTCTGCTCGTATCCGATCCGAGAAGGAAGCTCCCGAAGAAACCGCTCGGAAGAGGCGCAAGGAAGAAGCGTCAGAAGTCCTACAGGTGATTTGATGATAATTCCAGTTCGATGCTTCACTTGCGGCAAGGTGGTAGGCAGCGCGTTTGAGGAGTTCGTCAGGAGAACTGATATGGGCGAGTCGCCCAAGGAGGTTCTCGACGCATTGCGTCTCGAGCGGTACTGCTGCAGACGGATGATATTGACGCATGCAGACCTGATTGACGAGGTGGCCCCCTACTGAGGCGTCCCTCGGTCAGTCTATTTCTCCTCGGGCCCGTGGGGTAGCTTGGTATCCTTCCAGCTTGGGGTGCTGGTAACTCGCGTTCAAATCGCGACGGGCCCACCATGCCAGGACTCTGAGCTAACATGAGTTTCCGCTCTGATTCCGGCCGCTAGAAGCCTCCCTAAGGCTCGGGATCTTCACCGTCCCCTTCGACCTATTCTCAACGCGTATTGTCCGCCACAACACTTAACGAGATGGCTCCGCCGATGGCGCCCATCTACATCATGGCTGTTCGGATAGAATGCTCTCGCGGTTCACCTTCAACCGTTCTGAATTATCTGCCAAGCGACCTGCAACGCCTGGACGGTCTCTGGGACATCGTGGGCTCTAATGACATTGGCACCGTTCGTAGCGGCAAGAACGGCCGCAGCAAGCGATCCACCCAGTCTATCGTCGATCGAATTGCCAGTAATCTTACCGATGAAGGATTTCCTGGATACGCCGATAGCGATCGTCTTTCCCAGCGATTGCAGCTCTCGTAGCCTAGTGAGTATCTCAAGATTGTGATCGAGATTCTTGCCGAAACCGATGCCGGGGTCAACCATTATTCGATCGGCGCGTATCCCCGCCTTCTCAGCTACCGCAATTCTATCCTCCAGGAAGGTAGATATGTCTGCAACGACGTCTCCGTACTTGGGTGACTTCTGCATCGTTTTTGGGGTTCCCTGCATGTGCATGATTATGACAGATGCGTCATGCTCAGCAATCACCTCCGCCATTCCTTCCCCTCTAAGGCCGTTAACATCGTTCACTATGGAGGCACCCGCTTCGAGCGCCACACTCGCCACTTCGGCTTTCATCGTGTCGATGGAAACTCTGCCAGGATGTCTTCGAGCCAGTCTTCTCACAATCTCGGCAGTCCTCTTGATCTCCTCGTCAGTTGGGACCGTGTCCGCGCCAGGTCTGGTCGACTCTCCCCCTATGTCAACAAATTCGGCACCAGCAGCGAACATATCCACCCCCGTCTTGACGGCCCTCCCAGTATCCTCTCCGAGGCCGTCGCCCGAGAATGAATCTGTAGTAGCGTTGACGATTCCCATCACCTTCGGAGGGCCGAACCTGATGGTTCTCGACCCCACCCTTAGGACCGAAGCGGAGATGCTCAAGTCACATTGCCTCCAATCTAGACAGTCAGAAGGTCATCGATCAGCTCGGTTATGTCCATTGTTTCTATGTCGGCCTTAATCAGTTCATTCCCTAGTTTCAAGGTGCTCACGCAGAACGGACAGGACGTGATGAGCAGGTCCGCAATCTCAGATGCGGTCTTCACACGTCTGGAGGCGATTCTCTGTGCAGCTGCGGGATCAGCCGCACGAACTCCTCCTCCACCACCGCAACACCTAGAAGACTCCTTACTGTCGCCCATCTCCACATATTCCGCTTCCGGTATCATCTTGAGGAGCATGCGAGGCTCGTCATAGATCTTCATGTGTCTGCCAATATGGCACGGATCGTGATATGTGACCCTCTTCTTGAGCGGTTTCAGTTTGAGGTCCTGCCTCGCGAGGAATTGGGTCATGTGCTCGACCTCGAAATCGTAGGAAGTGTGTTTCGTGTATTCTTCCTTGAACATGTGCAGGCAGCCTGCGCACGTGAAGAGAAGCTTCTTGATGCCAAGTTTCTTGATTCCCTCGAGGTTCGCGTTCATCATCTCGTCGATATCCTTCTGAGGCAGCCCGATTCTATGTAGAGTGCTTCCACAACACACTTCGTCGATGAGTGTGAAGTCAATGCCGAGCTTCTTCAGAATCGAAATGGAGTGTTCCGCGATCTCGGTGGTTCGATAACGCGCTGTGCACCCGATGAAGTAACCTATCTCAGCCTCCTTGGGGGATACGCCGAAGTCCGCCTTCTTCGTCTCTCCGTACGGGTTCTTCGTCTTCTCGATGTTCTCCACAATCTTCGAATGGGCAGGGAGCATGTGACCGGCCTCGATGAGATCGCCTCTGGCGGCTTTGACAATCTCAATCACTTTGATGTTAGAGGGGCACCTTCGCTCACAGTCCTTGCAGGTTGTACACTGGTAGATTCGCTTCACGACGGAGTCATCCGGCTCAATGTCTCCTCTTGTCAGACCATAGGCAAGAATGACCTTGCCTCTGGCAACGGCCGGTTCCCACTGATTGTCCTCAAAATACGGACAGACGCTCTTGCAGAATCCGCAGAATGTACACGTGAGCATCTCCATCTCAAGCTTCTTCGTCCTTTCTGCTTCCATCACAGTGCCTCCATTGCCTACCGAACATGGTGTACAATCGGCGATTCATCAGTCTGACCCGACTTTCGGGACCGTAATCACAGCGTCCATTATAAAGGTCACCTTCGACCCTGGTCCGAGCTCCGCCAGGGCCCTATCCACAGCCTCTTGGAGGGAGGGCATTGGAACCATGTGAGCCTTCCTGACTATCTCGGGCTCAAGTCCGGTGACTGCGAACATCTTGATCCTGAGGCCTATCTCGGCCATCTTTGCCGCCTTGTGATATCCGAGCTTGAACTCCCGGGATATCTTCTCAAGAGCCTCGTTCGGCGTCGTCGCGCTTGCGAGAAGTCTCAGGAATGTGTCGGCTCCGACACCAGTTCTGCAGGCGCTCACGAGTATCAGGATTCCGCCATCTCTGACAGAGTGTTTCGCGTTATCGAGAGCCTTCTGTGACTGGTACAGGTCAATGTCGTGAGGGAACGAAGTGACCGCTACGACGACGTCCGCCTTCTTCATCTTAACGACAAAAACCTCGTCGGCCTTCCGTACGGCGGCCTTGAATGTTGAATCAATGTCTCCTGAATACGCAGAGCACATCTTGTGCTCTCTATCCAATACTGCCATGATGGAGAATATCTTCTTTCCGCCGAGGAACGACATCGCCTCTGCCATGTCTTCGTGGACGGGGTTGTCTTCTAACCTCAGCGCCTGAGCGTTCAGAGTGAGTGCCAACTTGTGGTTCTGCTCTATGGTCCCGTAGGCAGCTACGCCAGGCAGGAATGCCTTTCTGCCGCCAGTGTACCCTGCGAAGTAGTGCGGTTCGACGCTCCCAATGACCACTATACGATCAGCCTCCTGGACGAGTCTGTTCATCCGCACATCTGTTCCTCTGCTGGTGGTTCCGAAGTGCACAAACTCGCTGTTCTTGGAGTCATGCGAGTGCACCCTCCCCTTGATCGAGTCGTACCTGGGTCCGAACACGAACCTGTACTCATCCTCCGTCGGGGTTCGGTGCATGCCCGTTGCTATGACGTACTCCGCCCCTGCCCCCTCCAGGGTCGGCTCGATCAGGTCAAGAACCTTTGCGGTTGGGGTCGGACGTGTCGCATCATTGACAATCACCAACACTTTGCCCGCTCCCTTGAGGAACTCTTCGAGGCTTGCAGAGTCTATGGGATTGTTGATGGCCTCTCGCAACAGTCTCGTATCGTCGACCTCGGGCAACTCGTTCGGGTAGATGACCTCCCCTACGTTGTCGCCTGGGACTTCTACTATCTCCTTTCCCTCTCCATAGGGCACTTCGACTCTCATCTCTGACTACCGAGCAAGAATACGGATTCGCCTATTAGTACGTTAAGATGTGTCATGGTCTGGCAAATGCCGTCCAAGCCTCTGAAAAGGCTTAATTACGTAACAGCAATCTGTTGTTCCTGTGAAGACCCTTGGAACCCTGGGTGAGCGCGAGACGATCAGGATAATCGAAAGAATCGTCAAGAGCGACGCCGAGGTGGGCATCGGTGACGACTGTGCAGCAATCGACATCGGAGATAGATACCTGCTGGTAACCACCGACATGATGGCAACGAGGACGCATATCCCGAAGGGCATGGGTCCTTACGACGTCGGCTGGTCCATCGTTGCCGTCAATCTCAGCGATATCGCAGCTATGGGCGGTCGTCCTCTGGCGGTTGTCACTGCGGTGGGGATAACCCGCGGACATCCTATTGACTATCTTGAGCGTATCGTCGACGGCATGAACGACTGCGCGCGCCATTTCGGTACGAGCATCGTCGGAGGAGACACCAAGGAGCACGCGACGCTCACCCTTTGCGGGACCGCGGTCGGCGAGGTGGCGAAGAACAGCATCCTACTGAGAAAAGGCGCCAGACCCGGAGACCTCGTGGTCGTCTCCGGCGAGCTCGGCAGAGCTGGTGCTGGTTACTATTCCTTGAAGCGCAATCTGTCTCTCGAAGAGGCCGAAACTGCTCTGAAGAGGCCCCATCCCAGACTCAAGGAGGCAGCTGCTCTCGCGGACGCCGGGTTCGTGACCTCTTGCATGGACATTTCTGACGGACTCTCGTCGTCGATATTCGAACTGACGAGAAGCTCAGGACTCACCTACGAAATTAACTACTCGCGCATATCCAAGGCGAAGGAAGTCGAGTTGGCTTTCCACGACTTGGAACGCCAGAAATCTCTGATACTCAACTTTGGAAACGACTATGAGTTGCTCTTCACAATCAAACGAGAGGCCGAAACCGACATGGCGAATCTGGCATCCAAGATTGGATGCCCTCTTACAGTCATCGGTAAGGTCACTAGCGGAGAAGAGA
>JAEHCN010000077.1 GCA_020696395.1 Thermoplasmata archaeon
TGTTCTCCCATCGCGCTCCGCTTAGCTCGCAGCTCTGCGGATACGGAGTTGTGTTCGTCGACCTCCTTCTTCAGCCCGTCTCTTCGCTTCCTCGTGTCCTCCAGTTTGAGTGCGAGCTGATTCTCGGCCTTGCTGGCGTTTCCGAGTTCCTTTCTGGTGCTCTCCATGATCTTCGAGACTCCCTCGAGCCTGGTCCGCACGGGCTTCTCTCGATCAATTCCCTCGGAATCGAGGAGCACTGTCTCTGCACCCTTGATTCTCTCGCCTGCATCTCTGCGGTCTTCTCTGACTGCCTGGATGACCGAGTCGACGCCATCGATCCTGAGCATCCTGAGCACTACCTTCTTCCTCTCTGCAGGCGCGAAATTCTGCAGCTCATTGAGCTCTTTCTGCCTTGCGAAAACGGAGGTGAAGAACGACTTGTGGTCCATTCCGATGAGGTCCTGGACTTTAGCCTTCACGGCCCGGTCTCCCTCGGCTATGATGTTCCCTCTTGACTTAAGCAGCGCCTTCATCGAGAGGTTCCTGCCGCCCATCTCGCGCTCCAACCTGTACTCTGTCTCGTCGAGGTCGAATTCAAGCACGACGGAGACCTTGTCCGATCGACTGGCTCCGAGCCGTCGTACGCTCTCCCTGTTCGTCCTGACGACCTCTTCGACGTTGCCGAACAGGGACCACGCGACCGCTTCGATTATGGATGTCTTTCCCGAGCCGTTTAGGCCTAGGATCCCGACGACCCCATCCGGCAGCTGAAGCCTCAGGTCTCTGAACTTTCTGTAGTTCTTCAGCTCAAGGTAAGAGATCCTCATCGTCACTCCTCCTCCGCGAAGTAGGGCGATCCGAGACTGAGCAGTCTCTGTCTCTTCTCATCACTCACATCCATTCCCTCTACGAATCGCCTGTACTCGTTCGCTAGGGTGCCGATCGTCGCCGAGTCCGCCCCGATATGCTTTGTCATTTCTGCGCGCTCGACCTTCAGCTCGAAGTGAAGAGCGGCCGCTCCATATCGTCTCATTGCCGGGACGTCGAGCGAACGCAACGCGTCTGTAGCTACATTGTTGACGACGAGTCTCGCTATCTTCCCAGAGAGGTCCTCATCCTCGATCCTTCCCCTCACATCAGCCGTGATCTCCGTGGCGGTGAGGGTCTCCGCGTCTACCGGTGATAGGTCGACCATGTCTCTCGTCTTGAGCTCATGGAACTTCACCGACTCGCGGTCAAGGTCGACTTCCAGGAACCCTTTCTTCTGCCCCACCTCCCCGAACCCGTTCCTCTCGGTCGACCCGGAGTAATACATCATCTTCCGGACCTCAGAGAATCTGTGGAAGTGGCCTAGCGCCACGTAGTCCATCTCCTCCGGGATCATCTTTGGGGTGACTATCTGTTCGTTGAATTCGTCCATCCGGTATCTGCTAGATCCATCTATGCCCGCATGAAGGGCGAGCACGTTGTGTTTCGTCTCCCGCGACGGTCGCAGTTGAGCGAGGGCTGCACTCATCGGTGGGTTGGCGGAGTGCGGAACCGCATGGACCGTCGCGTCTCCTGAGACGATGGTCGTCACTCCGGGTTCATGAATCGGATGTATGTTGTCAAGATGCTCGAAGATCCTGAATATGTTGCCCGTCTCCAGGAGCCTCGGTGTCGAGTGGTTCCCGCTTATCAGCGCCACATCGATTCCCGCCTCCGAGAGTTTGACCAGTTGCCTGAGGGCGACGTCGATTGCACGGTTCTGGGGACGAACCGTGTCGAACAGGTCGCCCGAGTGCACCACCAGGTCTGGTTTGAGCTCGATGGCTCTATCCACTCCTTGTACGAACGCGTCGTAGAAATCCGCCTCTCGCTGGTTCATCCCTGATGCAGGGTCAGTCTTGGAGTACGCTGAGAAGCCAAGATGCGTGTCCGAGATGTGGATCAATCTCATCTGCCCGTACCTTCCATGGTCTCGACGGTCTCGGAAGTCATCGTCAGCTCGTCTGGCAACTCCTCAGGTTCCTGCACGGACCTGAGGCGACGTGCGGGGATGAAGTCCGCGGCCAGGTCCCCGTGACGGCATGCTCCTATTGTTACTTAAGACTGGCTCAATAACCTTCTGAAAGGTTAAATCGCCGGACTCATATGGACGGGTAGATGGCAGGCAGGGATGTAACCTTCTCCCAGTTCCGGGGCGACGAGCCATGGAGGGCCAAGGTAGCCGGCATCGGGAGTGCGGGGTGCAACATGATAGAGCGCTCGCCCACACCGACCGTCGCATTCTCATCGTCGCAGGCAGACCTCGACAGGTCGGAGGCGGGTGAGAAGGTTCTGATATCACCACAGAAGCTCGTGGGGCTGGCGCAGACCGACGTCTCCGTCATAAAACAGATGCCATCAGTGATTGCCGAGGAGATCGGTATATCCATGGAAGGGCTTGATATTCTGTTCATGATGGCCGGGTTGGGCGGTCTCACTGGTAGTGTTGGAACCGCCGTAGTCTCCTCCTTTGCCAGAGCGAACGGGGTCCTGTCGGTGGCGCTGACTGCCGGTCCATTCTCCGCAGAGAGCGAGAGGAGGCGTAAGCTTGCGGACATCTACACCGAGCGAATAATGGCTGACGTCGACATGATGATCGAGTTCAGTAACGATGCGCTGCCTGGAATGGCCCCCAATCTGCCGCTATCGAGGGCTTTCGCCGTAATGAACGGGATAATGCATCGCCCGATCATCGACCTGCTGGCGGCAGGAGCTGGGATGGACGCGAAAGCCCTGAGGAAAACGGCCGGAGACGCGGTCAGAGGGAGGCTTGGCCTCGGCATTGCCCGAGGCGATGAGCGAGTGGTCAGAGTCGTGGACGAAGCGTTGTCCTCCCCTTGGTTCGACTTCGGGTTAGAGCAGACCGAAGCGGCGATAGTCATATACTCTGCCGCCGACCCGTGGGACAGAGAGCTCGGTGAGATCGTCGAGCTCCTTCATGCGAGGCTTGGAGAGACGAGGATGATTCACGGGAGCTACTCCGACGGCAGCCTAGGCGACAAGATACGCCTGAGCCTCGTACTGTGTAGGCCTCCTTAGGTCGAGCAACGCTTCTTGGTTGGACGGGTCTAGCCCTACGATCGTCAAGCAGTCGATCGCGCCTCCACGTCACACGCAGGCCTATCCTTCAGAGCATCGAGGCACGATCCCGTTCCGCTTCCTGAAAAGATTATGTCCTTCGAGTGCTATCGTCGGCGCACAGGACGGGAAACAGGTGAAACCGCGAACGGATCTCAGAGTCGTGGACGTTTCAGGATCTCCCCGGTCGATGGGGGCGAAGTCGGGTGAGGAGTGCAGAGACCTCGCCAAAGGCATGATGAGGATGCTCAGAGGGCGGCTCAAGCTGAGGGGTATGGATTTGCGCAAAGGGAAGGCACTGGCCTCGAAGTATTTGCCGTATGCCGAGGATTACGACCCCGACTATGTAGATTTCCTGAAGGGATACGCCGAAGCTGCAGGCTTGGACTTCGACGAGCTCTTCGTTCACTTCTGCCTTGACGAGAAGGGTTACTGCACGGACATAGCAGTCAACGCGGACGTGACTGCCGACGGGTCTGTGTTGTCAGCTCATACCGAAGACTGGGCGCCGGAATATGCCGGTCACGCAGTGCTCATCAGAGGACGGCCGAGGAGCGGCCCGAGGTTCCTTGCATTGTCTCTCAGCGGCGCCGAGATTGACTGCGGCATGAATAGCGAAGGCATCAGCTTCACGGGCAACTCACTCTACCCAGACGATGGCAGGATTGGAATACCGAAACTGTTCACTGCCCGACGGATACTAGCCTCGAAGTGCGTCGGTGATGCGATTACCGCAGCGTTTCCCGACAGACGGGCGTCCAGCTACAACCACAACATCTGCCACAGCTCGGGGGAGATGGTCAGCATAGAAGGATCGGCCACAGATTTCTCGGTCATCTACGCCGAGGATGGTTGGCTGGTGCATACCAACCATTACCTCACGGATAGGATGGCGAAGCATGAAACCGTGTTCACATCCCCTTCTGGCTGCTCACCTGGGAACGCTCCTTCGACTATCCTGCGGTACAATAGGGCGCGAAGGCTTCTCAAACAGAGCCTCGGAGAAGTCACCGTGGAAGTCCTCAAGTCAATCATGAACGACCACTTCAATCATCCGCAGTCCATATGCTGTCACGCGGACGAGTCACTGAGCGCAGAGGATAGAAGCGCCACGATTTTCGCCGTGGTATTCGATCTGTCCGGGTTTGAAGCGCATATCTGCCCCACGAACCCTTGCTCAGGGGTCTATCGCAAGTATTCTCTGGATGCGGACGTCTGAACCCAGCGCGGATCACTCGCTGCTTACGGCGTTCAAGGACGCAATTCGAACGTGGGAGCCCCTGACAGGGTCAAATAGGCGGGTCGCTGCCTTCGTCGTCTGGAAGTTCTCGAACTCCAGCAAATGTCTGGAGCGCCTCCTCTTCCATGAAGTGAAGAAGGCCTGGAATGACCAACGTGTGCAGAGGTGGCCCGAAATCCCGCAGCCTCATATCATCGAGCCTCCCAGCGGAAACTGTGCAATCCGGCGCGCCTGCCCTTGCCACAACGCAGGCCAGGGTTTCGCCCGAGATGTCTCCCGCGACACCCAGTTTGCGCGCCATCTCCAGGAGGACATTCATTCCCTCGTTTGCGGTCATGTACCGGCCGTTCTCGGAATCGATGTCGAGCAGCGCCATCGAGTGTAGTCCTCTCTTGAGGTTCTCAAGTATCATCTCGCACGGGCTGGTTGGCAGATACCCCTCTTGGGGGAATGGGAGAGTGGTAGCGCGTCCGAACTTGTAGTGCTGAAGGCCCAGGAGCCCGGGTACGGCCGTGAGCACCGAAGAAGCGTGGACGATTACAGTCTCTATTGAATTCCTGGCCGCCCTCAACCGTAGATCTATGTGTGTCGTCGCGGTGAGGGGGTCGCCGACGACGAGCAGGGCGACTCGCTTCCCCATGGCGGTATCGAGTATCACGGAGGCATCCTCCACATCTTCCCTGGTCACCGTCCGAATCTCTTTTCCGGTGGTCTCGGAGAGCCTTGAGATCGCGCCCTCGCACAGCGTCGATGTGTAACGCTCTGAGAGTACGACATCTGCGCTACTGATCTCCTCCAGTCCACGGACCGTCACGTCCTTCTCGTCATGCAGACCCAGCCCCACGAGGGCAAGCCTTCCCTTGAACCGATCGGTCATGGATATCGTGAAGTGATTGCTGGCGGAGGTAATTGTACTCTTCTGTGGGCGAGCGCCACCCCATGCCTTATCTATCACTGAAGCCGATTTGCGTGCGGATGAAGTCCCTCTGTGTTGTGGTGCCGAAGAAGAAGGCCGAGCCTGTCAGGCAGAGGCTGATGTCAAAGGGAATCCTGAGGAAGGAGCTTCAGATACGTTCCGACTCGCAAAACGTATACTTCCCAGTCACCCAGAGGGTGGACCTTTGTTATCCCGTCGAGACCAAGAACTTCTCCGAGATCAAAGAGCAGATCAAGGACTACAGGGTGCTCGTTGACCTTCCGGACGACCTGCGCGAGTACCTGCCATCGTCATACGATGTGCTGGGCTCGATCGCGATCGTGAAGGTCAGCGACGAAGTGCTTCCTCATGCCTCCAAGATCGGCAAGGCCATAATCGCCGCCCAGAAGGCGGTCAGCACGGTGTGCGTCGATGTGGGAGTGATGGACGAGTTCAGGACGCGCGGGGTCAAGGTGGTCGCGGGGGAGAAGAACCTAGAGACCGTTCACAAGGAGTATGGCCTCGTATTCAAGATGGATATCTCCAAGGTGTTCTTCTCGCCCCGTCTCGCGACGGAGAGGGAGACGGTTGCGAACCAGGTGGGCCCGGGCGAGACGGTCGTAGATATGTTCGCGGGCGTAGGGCCATTCTCCATAATGATTGCGAAGACACGTGCTCCACGGATCATCTATGCCATCGACTCCAACCCCGAAGCGATCAGATACCTGGAGGAAAACATCGAGCTGAACAAGGTCAAGACAGTCAAACCGGTCCTGGGGGACGCGCGAGAGAGTATAGTCGACCTCGAGGCTTCCGACAGGATAATCATGAATCTCCCACACAGCGCTAACGACTTCCTCCTTGATGCGATCCGCGCGCTGAAGCCGGGTGGCACGATCCACTTCTACAAGATAATGGAAGAGGTGGAGCTCGAGGACAGGATGAACGAGATGCGGTCGCTGGCAGTGGAGGAGGGCAGGGTTATGAAGCTGCTGGCCCGCAGGAAGGTCAAGAGCTACTCTCCGTCCCTCAACTTCTATGCGTTCGACTTGTCTTTCCTCTGAGGGTCATTCGGCTTCAGGGTGATCCCCCTCTGCCCTTGGTAGTTGCCCGACCTGTCGTGGTACCCTTTCGAGGCCGCCGACTTTAGCTCTTCGAACACGACCTGAGCGAATCTCTCGCCAATCGGCAACTCGACAGGTGCCGCGGACGCGTTGTAGGCAGAAAAGGTAAGATTTCCGTGGAATCCAGCATCAATTCTCCCAAAAGAGGACAGTATGCCCTTTCTCACCCATGTGGTCCGGATCCATATTCCGCCCACAATATACGACGGCAGCTCGAGGAACTCCCTGGTTCCGATGACGAACCACTCGCGAGGCGGTATTTCCGCAACTCCCTCCTTGATTCTCCTATCCGTCTCCGGTAACCATACCTCGTCGATCGTCACATCGTATCCGTTCGGGGTCAGGTTGCTCTCGGCGAACCCTTCGATCTTAAGCGCTTGGCCCTCGATCAAGCTCAGAATGTCAGAGTCAGACAGGACTGCCATCCGATGGTCACCTCTTCTTGCTTGACCTGGTTCGCTTCTTCGGAGAGGTCTTCTTCGTCGGCGGGGTCTTCTTCGGTGGAGCTTCGAGTCTCTTCGCTGCCTCCCTCGCGAGATCGCCGAACCGGCTGAAAGATGCTGGCCATTTCTCGTTCAACTCGAGGGCGAACGCATCCGATACTGCCTCTGCACCTGACAGGTGGATTGCGTCGAAACCTGCCTTGGCCAGCCTCCTGTTCACTGGATCGATGGCTTTGGATACCCGTTTCCATGTGAAGAGTTTGCTGATGCCATCCAGCTCCTTCACGAGGTCTTCAACATTCTCCGTGCCGAGCTGGGCCAGTAATCGGGTGTGCAGTCTGACGAGGTCCTTGGTGGATTTCGTCGCTACCTTTCTGAGGTCCTCCATCAGCTTGTCGAGGTCCTCCTCATCCATCCCCCTTAAAACTCCGGGTGAGGATGATATCGAGTTCTTCACCTCGGACATCACGGCAGGTTCCAGGTCGGTCTCCACGTAGCGTATGATCACTATGCCATGCCTGGCAAGCACCGCCTTTGCATCCGCCAGATCCTTGCGCAGGATCGGATCCAGTATCTCAACCATATGGATACCCTTCGACTCAGATGGCCGTGAATCCGTCGGCCTTCTTCTTGTCCAGCTTCTTCACTACCTCGACGAGTAG
>JAEHCN010000078.1 GCA_020696395.1 Thermoplasmata archaeon
GGCCGGAGGCGGCCTCGCCGCGGCCGAACACGTGCCGAAGAGTATCATGTGTGGCGCGGACCTCGTGTCGCTGGACAAGGCGCTGCTGCTGGCTCTCGAGTGCAGAGACTGTGTCGAGTGCGCTGCATCGTCCTGTCCGATAGACATCGCCGCCGCATCCTCGGAGTGGGTCGAGGGACGCGTGATGAACATGGTCGGCGCGTGGAGGGACCAGCTGCTGGAGGTCCTGGGGGCCATGGGCATCCGAGAGGTTCGGAGGCTGCGTGGGGAGGTCGGAAGGGCCCTGTTCTTCGATAAGCTCGAGGAGGAGTTCAAGGCCGCCCTCGTCGGAGGTGGGAGGCGATGACGTCGTCGAAGGACATTTACGGAGACGCCCGCCCCGAGACCTCGCTCGATCCGTCCGAGCGCCTGAGGTTCATGAGCAGTCACACCGTCACGAGGGCGGACACGTGCATCTCGTGCGGCATGTGCGAGAGCCTCTGCCCATACGGCGTCCACAAGCGTGTGGAGGGGCATGCGAGGATACTCCTACCCGACGACAGGAAGTGCATAGGCCCCTCCTGCTCGGTCAACTACTTCTTCTGCGTGGCCAACTGTCCGACCAAGTCGCTCTCCATAACGCCCAGCGACAACCTCCGTAGCCTGGGAGATGCGCGCTGGTCCGCCGATATGGTGCTCGCAACCTGGAAGATGGCGGAGACCGCAGAGCCCATGGCGTTGGACGACCCCGCAAACTGCGGTCTTTCGGGAGGAGGGTTCGACGAGCTGAGGTTCGTGCTACCCTCGAGGACGCCCAGGTACGACCCGGAGGACATATCCTTCTCCGTCGAACTCAACAGGCGCGGGACAGGCGAGAAGATCACGCTTCCCGTGCCGTTCTACGGCGGTGGCATGTCGTTCGGGTCCATCAGCGTGCATACGATGCTTGCCAGGCTGAAGGCGGCGAAGACGTGGGGCACGTTCACATGCACCGGGGAGGGCGGCTACCCGGCGCTCTTGACGCCGTTCGAGGACAACATAGTGATACAGATCGCGACTGGACTCTTCGGCGTGCGTGAGGAGACGATCCAGCGCTCCCGCATCGTCGAGTTCAAGTACGCCCAGGGGGCGAAGCCCGGCCTTGGAGGACATCTGCTGGGCGACAAGAACACGCCCGATGTCGCGAGGATGAGGGAGGCGGTGCCGTACACCAGCCTCTTCTCGCCGTTCCCGTTCCACAGCGTGTACTCCGTCGAGGACCACAAGAAGCATCTCGACTGGGCGCTCGCGATCAACCCTAAGGCAATCCTGTCCGTAAAGGTCTCCACGCCGAGCGATGTCGATATGGTCTCTGTCGGCAGCTACTACGCCGGCGCACACATAGTGCATCTCGACGGCGGGTATGGCGGGACGGGGGCCGCCCCGGAGATCGCGAAGAAGAACATCGCGATGCCCATCGAGTACGCGATACCGAAGGTGCACAGGTTCCTCGAGGCGGAGGGTATCAGGGACAAGATTACGCTCATCGCCAGCGGCGGTATAAGGACCGCCTTGGACGTTGCCAAAGCCATCGCCCTAGGAGCGGACGGAGTCGTCATCGGCACATCGGAGCTCGTCGCCCTCGGGTGCGTGAGGTGCGGTAACTGCGAGAGCGGCCGAGGCTGCCCGAGAGGCATCGCGACGACCGACCCCGAACTCGAACGTCTCAACACGCCCGACTGGGGCGCTGAGAGGCTGGACAACCTGTACACGGCCTGGTGGCTGCAGTGGTGCGAGCTGCTCGCCCGACTCGGGATGAAGGACATATCCGAGCTGTGCGGAAGGACAGACCTCCTGCGGTACAGGGACAGGCCGGCCAAGGAGGTGGGCAGGTGAGTCCAGAGCAACACCCATTGATCCAGTCAAGGTCATGGATGTCCGAGACGCGCCCGCCGGAGCGCCCACGCTGGGTGGAGGCCGAGGGCGGCTGCGGAGTCGTTGGCCTCGCCTCCTCCGCGCAGATAGCAGGCCGCCATATACACGGCCCGCTCGTGCAGATGCACAACAGGGGGAACGGGAAGGGCGGCGGGGTCGCCGCCGTCGGCCTGTCCCCCGAACAGATGAGGGTGACGCGCAAGACGCTGGACGAGTCCTATCTCATACAGGTCGCATACCTCAGGCGCAAGGTGAGGACCGCCCTCGAGGACGAGTGCATCAACCCGTTCTTCAAGGTCGAGCGCAAGTACAAGGTCGAGACCAGCACCGACGACGCCCTGCTCAAGAGGTTCGATGTCAGACCACCAGATGTCTGGCGGTACTTCTGCAGGGTGAAGGACGAGGTCCTGGACAGGTTCATCAGAAGCGGCGGCCTGGAGGACGTACCCCGGGCCAAGGCCGAGGACGAGTTCGTCTATCAGAACAGCTTCAAGGTCAACCACAAGTACTACGCGGGCAAGGAGATGCAGGCGTTCGTCATGTCCCACGGGAGGAACATGATGGTGCTGAAGATCGTCGGCTACGCTGAGGATGTCATCAGCTACTACAAGCTGGAGGATGTGAAGGCCCATGTGTGGATCGGTCACCAAAGGTACCCGACCAAGGGAAGGGTCTGGCACCCGGGGGGTGCCCACCCGTTCGTCGGACTCGACGAGGCGCTCGTGCACAACGGCGACTTCGCGAACTATCATGCGGTGACGGAGTACCTCGCACAGAGGAACATCGCCCCGCTCTTCCTGACGGACACGGAGGTATCTGTCCTGCTGTTCGACCTGCTCAACAGGACTTACGAGTACCCACTGGAGTACATCATCGAGGCGCTCGCCCCGACGACCGAGCGCGACTTCGAGCTGCTGCCGGAACAGAAGAAGAAGGTGTACCGGGCGATACAGGCGACGCACATGCACGGTTCCCCCGACGGCCCGTGGTTCTTCATCATCGGGAGGAACAGCCACTACGAACGTCGGTTCCAGCTGGTCGGCATAACCGACACGTCCATGCTCAGGCCTCAGGTCTTCGCGCTGGTGGACGGGGACGTGCAGATAGGTCTCATCGCGTCGGAGAAGCAGGCGATTGACTCGACGCTCGACAGCATATCGAAGGAGCACCCGTCGGTGCCGAAGTACGCGGACAAGTATTGGAACGCTAGAGGAGGGAGCCATAACTACGGGGGTGCGTTCGTCTTCAGCCTCCACGCCGAGGAGGGTTCTGGGGACATGAGGCTTATATCGACCAACAAGTTCGGCACCGTTGTCGCGGCACCGCACAGAGGGTGGGACCGCGCGGACGACCTCGCCTTGGCCGAACCTCTCAGGAAGGCGTCGAGCGAGGGCTCCTACGCAGCGGACATAATCGAGAGGAAGGGAGCGGAACCGTCGTTCAAGGCCTTCGTACGCTCCCTGAAGGACGCATCCGGGGACGAGGTCAACAGCTTGTTTGCCGGCATGATATCCTACGCACAGAAGGGTGACTCCCAGAGGGAGGAGATGCTGCAGCTGCTCACGCTCGTGCTCGACAGGAGGTACGACACCGGTCGGATCAGGCGGAGCAGGCTCGTGCAGAAGGCCACCGAGGCGCTGGATGCCACCCTCAGGACGTCTTCAAGGGTCGAGAAGAACGAACGGTCCGTGTTCCAACTACTGGACATCAAGAGCAGGCGCAAGCTCAGGCCGCCGGAGTCGCCGTACGACAAGCTCGTGGTCGACTGCAAAGGCTTCCCAATGGAGGGCGAGGACGGCGTGTCCTTCGTCATCGTAAGGGCGAGGGAGTTAGGCTGGAACCAGGCGATAGTCTTCGGCGCGCAAGGCCAGAGGTTCATTGGGTGCGGGCTAGGCCCGCGCACCAAAGGCTTCAGGATGGACGTCTACGGCAGCCCTGGAGACTACCTCGCATCCGGCCTCGACGGGGCTGAGATGCGGGTGCACACCAACGGCCAGGACCAGCTCGGACAGATACTCGCGGACGGCAAGCTCGTGGTCTACGGCGATGTGGGCCAGACGTTCCTGTACGGCGGCAAGGGAGGCGAGTCGTACATCATGGGCAACGCGGCGGGACGGCCGCTGATAAATGCGGTAGGCAGGCCGAAGGTGGTCATCAACGGCACGTGTCTGGACTACCTCGCCGAGTCGTTCATGGCGGGCAACCCGCTCTACGGAGGCGGCTTCGCGGTCGTCAACGGTGTGGCGTTCGACGGCAAGGGCGACCTAGAGGAGCTGCCAGAACCCTATCCGGGTGGCAACCTGTTCTCGCTCGCCTCCGGAGGAGCGATATACATCCGCGACCCTAGGAAGCTCGTCGGGGAGGATCAGCTCAACGGAGGTAGGATATCGCGGCTCACGGATGCCGACTGGAACCTCATACTGCCGCACCTGAAGGAGAACGAGAAGCTGTTCGGGATATCGGTTGACAAGTTCCTCCTGAAGGTCGACGGCGTCAAGAAATGTCCTGAGGACGTCTACAGGAAGATCGAGGCCGTGCCGATGATAACCCTGTCTGGGAAGACGCAGATGCAGGACCTGGGAGAATGAGGCTCGGGGACGGCCGCACTACGCCGATAAGCTCCTGACGATTTTTCAACGGCGGCCCAGGGTTTTGGGACGGGCTTCGCGGAAAGGGTTTCCTCGTACCCAGACTGTCGGAAATTGCACACCGGATATCGTAATGTCAGCAAGCTTAAATATGGTCTCAAAGATGCAGCGCTCAGAGGGACGGACAGCACCCTTCGGATGCCCCGGACCAGACCGTTCCCAGGGTCGGGGTGGGATGTGTGTGAAAATGTACGAGATAGTCAAGGCGGAGAAGCTCACACCCGATGTGACGCGACTGGAGATCGCCGCGCCAAAGATTGCGAGGAAGGCGAAGGCGGGACAGTTCATCATGTTGACGGTGGACGAGCACGGCGAGAGGATCCCGCTGACGATGGCGGACTTCTCTGCCGAGAAGGGAACGATCACGATCGCTGCGCTGGAGATCGGAAAGACGACCAGACAGCTGGGAACACTCAAGGCGGGGGACAGTCTGTTCAGCCTCGTGGGGCCGCTAGGCCTGTCGACGCACCTCGAGGAGTTTGGGACCGTCGTCTGCGTCGGCGGCGGCATAGGGCTCGCGCTTATGTATCCTGTCGTGCGGGCGCTCAAGGAGGCAGGGAACAGAATCGTGTCCATCATAGGCGCGAAGAACAAGGACCTGCTCATGTACGAGGACGAGATCACGGCGGTCAGCGACGAGATGTTCGTCTGCACGGACGACGGTTCGAAGGGACACCACGGCTTCGTGAGCGATGCGCTCCAGAAGCTCATAGACGAGAAGCGCAAGATCGACCTCGTGTACGCGGTCGGCCCGATCATCATGATGAAGGTCATTGCGAACCTGACGAGGCCCTACAACATACACACGGTCGTCAGCCTCAACCCAATCATGGTCGATGGCACTGGCATGTGCGGCTCCTGCAGGGTCATAATAGACGGTGAGACTAAGTTCGGCTGCGTCGACGGCCCGGAGTTCGACGGGCACAAGGTGGATTTCGAGAACCTCACCGCGAGGAACAAGAGATACCTCGCAGAGGAGGAGACGTCCCTCAGGATATTCCAGGGGGCGAAGTAGATGGCCGAGGAGAAGAAGAAGTCGAGGATCGTCCCGAAGAAGTATCCGATGCCGGAGCAGGACCCCAAGGAGAGGGTCAGGAACTTCAACGAGGTCCCCATCGGTCAGGACAAGGAGACCGCCATACTCGAGGCGAAGCGCTGTCTGCAGTGCAAGCCGGGCCCGAACCGCGAGATATGCAAGGACGGGTGCCCGGTGGAGATCGACATACCCGCGTTCATCAAAGAGCTCCAGGAGGGCAACCTCGAGGGAGCGATGAGCATCATACGAGAGAAGCAGAACCTGCCAGCCGTGTGCGGCAGGGTCTGCCCGTACGAGAACCAGTGCGAGGGCTTGTGCATCGTCGGCAAGAAGAACGAGCCCGTCGGCATCGGAAGGCTAGAGCGTTTCCTCGCGGACTGGGAGAGGAACGAGCAGATGCACGGCAAGATCGAGACGCCTCCCTCAACCGGCAAGAAGGTCGCAGTGGTAGGCGGAGGACCCGCTGGACTCACTGTCGCTGGAGACCTCGCGAGGCTGGGCCACAAGGTCACCGTGTTCGAGGCGCTCCAGTACTCCGGTGGTGTGCTGGTGTACGGCATCCCCGAGTTCAGGCTGCCGAAGGAGATCGTGAGGGCAGAGGTCGATTTCATCAAGAAGACAGGTGTCGAGATCAAGAACGATTTCGTCGTGGGGAAGTTGGACACGGTCGACGACCTGCTCGAGGAGTACGACGCGGTGTTCGTCGGGACGGGCGCTGGGCTGCCCAACTGGACGAACCTCGAGGGTGAGAACCTGAACGGTATCCTGTCTGCCAACGAGTTCCTCACAAGGGTCAACCTGATGAAGGCGTTCAGGTTCCCGGACTACGACACTCCGATACGAGTGGGCAAGACGGTCGTCACACTGGGCGGAGGCAATGTGGCCATGGACTGCGCGAGGACGGCCCTAAGGCTCGGCGCCGGGGAGTCCATCATCTTGTACAGACGGTCCGATGCCGAGCTGCCCGCGAGGCGCGAGGAGGTCAACCACGCGCGCGAGGAGGGCGTCAAGTTCGAAATGCTCGCGGCGCCTCTGAAGTACATCGGGGACGACTGCGGGAACGTCAAGCAGATCGAGGCGATCAGGATGAAGCTCGGAGAGCCCGACGACTCTGGACGGCGAAGACCCATCAGGATCGAGGGGTCGAACTTCATAGTCGATTGCCAGACGGTACTCGTCGCCATCGGCCAGAGCCCCAACCCGCTCGTGCCGATGACCACCCCAGACCTCAAGACGACAAAGTGGGGCACCATAGCGGTCGACGCCAAGGGCAGGACCTCCAAGAAGGGAGTGTTCGCCGGCGGCGACATTTCGACGGGCGCAGCGACCGTCATCCTCGCGATGGGCGACGGCAAGCGCGCGGCGAAGGCCATGCACAGTTATCTCATGGACGACCCGTCATGGCCCGCGCCCGAGGCCTTCGAGAAGGGCGCGTGCTAGTCGTAGGGACATTCGCAAACCTCTTCCCGCCAAACCATCTCACGCTCGTTCCATTTATGTTCTAGAAATGTGCGTTTGGTCAGCAGATGATAACATTAATTGAACCGATTGCGGCATATATCAAAACTGCTTGCCCCTGCCTACGGGGACTGTGAAATGGAACGTGGACCCCACACCCTTCTTCGTCTCCAACCACATCTCCCCACCGTGCTTCCTGACGATCTCCCTGCTGACGAACAGGCCGATGCCGACGCGTCCATCCTCCCTAGTGAGGCCCGCGTCGGCGAGGAAGAACTTGTCGAATACCTTACCCTTCTCCTCGTCGGAGATCCCGATGCCCGTATCGCGGACCCATATGTGCACCTT
>JAEHCN010000020.1 GCA_020696395.1 Thermoplasmata archaeon
CGGGGTCTGGGTCGATGACGGAAAGGGCCATAACGTGACCGATTCGGCGACGGTGTCCGTCAACTGGGTGCCTGTGTTGACCCCCCTGACGCCGTTCCCTACCGATACGGGTGTACCTTGTACCTTGACCGCGATAGCGACCGATGGCGATGATGACACGCTCACGTATACCTGGTGGTTCGAGGAATCGGACGAGTACGTCACGGGCAATGATATCGTTCATTCCTTTGCGACCGATGGCGACTGGGACTACACCGTCTGGGTCGACGACGGGTTCCAGCTGTCTTCGCACAACGTCTCTAGCACGTCCGTCGTGACTGTGGCGCTGGATGTCGGCAACGACCCGCCATGGATCAATCCGATCTCTGACATGGAGGTGACGGTGAACGAGGAGGTCACGTTGGTCGCTCAGATGGGTGACGCGGACGGCGACCCGTTGACCATAACCTGGGACTTCGGCGACGGCGAGTGGGCTTATTCCTCCACGGAGACCGTTTCCCATACGTACACGGTCGAGAACACGGCTCCGGGTTACACCGTGGTGGTCTACGCTGATGACGGCGAGTTCAACGAGAGTGAGAGCTTCCTGGTCGTCGTCAACGCGGACATTGCGCCCACCGCTGTCGCGGATATCCCCGCGTCAGCAGACGAGAACACGGAAGTGACCCTCGATGGCAGCGACTCGACGGACGATGTCTTGATTGTGAGCTGGGATTGGTACATCGTTGAGCTTGATGACACGGTGAGCGGCGAGACGGCCGTGTACACCTTCATGGATCCAGGCGTGTACACTGTGGAGTTGACGGTGACGGATTCGATCGACCAGACGGACACGGACACCGTCTCCATAACCATCAGGGACACGGAGGACCCAGTCGCGATTGCGGCTGCCGACGATTCGGATGTTGACATGGGAGACACGGTCACTCTGATCGGCTCGGACTCCTACGACAACTCGGGAGCGATTGCGAGCTACGAGTGGGAGTTCTTCGACGGCGTTCAGATACGGGTCCTGAGCGGCGAGACCGTCGGACACGTGTTCGATGTTCCAGGGTCGTACCCGGTCACGTTGACGGTCGAGGACGCTGCCGGAAACACCGGAACGGACGATACCCTGACCATCATCGTGAGGGACACCGAGGACCCAGTCGCCGTGGCAGGCGATGACCAGGAGGTCGACGAGGGAGACGAGGTGACCTTCACCTCTGAGGGTTCGGAAGACAACGTCGCGATCGCCGAGTACACATGGACGTTCGACTATGATGGCGAGACGCAGGAACTGGACGGCGCTTCACCGACATTCATCTTCGACATCGCTGGCGTGTACGTGGTGACACTCACCGTCACTGATGTCGCGGGCAACTACGGCACGGATACGGTCACGATAACGGTGAACGAGGTCGTGGCCAATGTTGCGCCAGTGGCCGATGCTGGAGACGACCAGGACGTGACCGTCGGGGACCTCGTGTACCTCGACGCAACAGGCTCTGACGACTCCGATGGTGTCATAGAGAACTGGACCTGGAGCTTCACGTACGACGGCGCGCCTGAGGAGCTGTTCGGCGAGAATGTGTCGTTCACCTTCGACATCGCGGACACCTACACGGTCACCCTGACCGTCACAGACGACGATGGCGCTACCGGTACGGACACGATGATCGTCACGGTGGAGGATGTCGTCCCGCCGACGAACGCGCCCCCGGTTGCCAACGCGGGCACGGACAAGACTGTGGAGGTCGGAGAAGAGGTGACGTTCACCGGGTCTGCTTCGACCGATTCGGACGGGACGATCGCGGACTTCACCTGGACGTTCACGTACAACGGCAGCGCGGTGACGCTCTATACGGTGAGCCCGAAGTACACCTTCGAGATAGCGGGCACGTACACAGTCACCCTGACCGTCACGGACGACGACGGCGCCACCGACACGGACACAGTGACCATCACGGTCGAGGAGGAGCAGGACGACGAGGATGACAGCAAGTCCTTCCTGGAGGCGTATGGCCTCCCGATCGGGATCGTGATACTCCTGCTCGTCGCGGCTCTCGTGGCGTTCTTCGTCATGAAGGGTCGGAAGGGCGGGAAGCCCGAGGCCGCGGAGCTCGAAAGCATGTCGGCAGGCGAGCCAGAGGAACTCGGGAGCACGTCAGCAGGCGAACCAGGGCCCCCTCAGGACCAGAGCTGACTGTCGGAACAGCTGTCAAACCCTTTACGGAAACCTTTTCGATTTCTGATTTTTCAGGAGACAAGCGCTAGCGCTCGATGGTAGCTGAACTGAATTACAGAACAAGATGGAAGGGCGCCTTCAGTCCGTCGTCGAGTGTGGGGTCAAGTATTCAACCGAACCCCTCAGGGAACGGACGATCTTGTCTCTGGCGTTATCCTCTTCGTCCTTCTCGGGCGGCTGCTGGATTCCCTCTGCAATCATGCGGATCATGTCGAGCTGCAGGCATGTGTGGAGGTAGTCCAGGTTCCTGTCCACGTGCTTCGTTGCACGGCTTCCGGAAGGCTGGGAATCCATCAATCTCGTGAGTAGGTCGTCGATGGAGCTCGCCGATTCCGAACGATGCTCCTTCAGAACCCCTCCGCTCAGGCTGAAGAATGTCGGGTCGAATTTGTCCCACCCGTCGTCTCCATTCTTTGAATCCCTGCGGTCCGGAGCTCCGCTGTCCAGTGGTGTACCGCCGTTGCTCTCAGCGCTCAATTCCCATCCCTCTGAGGCTGGGTTATGTATATTCTGGTCCGCATAAATATCTTTCTGTGCTTCCACCCGGCACCGTTTCGTTCCCGTTCTGGTAATCCATCGCATTCTGAAAGGCCTTCAGGCATAGCCTTCTCCTCTTCGGCTCTGTTAACTAAAGTATGATTCAGGGAAATCCTCCGAGATGGGTGTCTGAAATGAGACTAGCTAGTATCCATCTAGCTTGCGGATTGGGGGCAAGTGGTCCAGTTCGCTTCACTTCCCGCCACAATGCATGACCCATAGTCTATGAATCTCCTCGACGCCCTTCCGCCACTATGGTCTTTTCTCACGCACTTATTCGAATCAGGGTGGCCCCATCAAACGTCCCAGGTGGGACTCTGCGTCACTTAAGTGTTCGGAGAAAGAGGGGAAGGGGTTTCGACGGGGTTCAGCCCAGGCAGTCCGGTCACGTGTTGGGGCAGTCCGGGTTAGGGTTGGGGCAGTTCGGGTTAGTGTCGGGACAGTCCTCATTGGGAATCCCGTCACCATACTCGATGCCCACCTGTTCCTGAGCGGAGTCACCGCTCATCTCAGCGGCTGCCACTACTGAGATGCCACAGACTCCCACGAACAAGGCCACGACGGCCAAGGCCGCGACTTTCTTCGCCCCGCTGTTCCTTCTTAGCTTCAACCGACCGCTCTGGTCCCTCTCCAAGCGCATGAACGGCTGGAGCACGTGTTTGGAGTTTATACTTACCCATGCTATTTTCACCAGATGTACTTCAAGGACTTCTCACAATGGTCACTCGGCAGTAGAGCCGGTGGTCTGCGGCTCCGGCCTTTGTCGCACGTGCGATGGTCCGTGTGCCACATTTCGGACAATTCACTCCATCGCCTCCAGCCTCTTACCGGATGCCCTTTCCGCCCCTATGGCCTTCTCTCAAAGGATTTGACCGGAGCTAGACCTCTTTCGATTTCTCGATCTTGGGTTTCGCCCAATACTGCGCAGCAAGTGCAATTGACGCACCGAGATACTCACAATGTGCATTAGCACGGTTCCGATTATTGAAGACAATAGCTGCCAGTTTCGGCTTTGGGTAGATTCGGGGTTAATATCCGGGATTTACCAGGTCGTGGTGATGACATACCATCATGGTAATGTTCAATGTCATGCAGGCCAATCCCCTTCACGGGATGGATAATGAGCGCGAGGGATCCGAAGCTGAGGACCTCTATGTGGCCGCGCGCCTCCTGCCCGTGAACGCGTGGGCGGAGAAGAAGTACGAGTTCATACTGGACGTGACCGTGCCAACAATGAGATTGACCGCTGGCTCGATGCGGGGGTGGTTTACGAACCACTGAATTTGGGCGAAGCGCAGCCGTTTATCCCCGGCTGGGCTACGTTTAATGATTTCATTTCATCCTGAATACTCGCAGATATAGTCTATTAGGCAACAACTTGACGATTCTCATAATCAATACCCAAAATAGTGGGAACTGGATCTTAGTAGAACCTCTTAGCACTTTTCTGACAATATACTTTGCTGCTTCTTGCGGTTTCCAGGTGCAAGGCAAAGGTCTATTTGTTTTTAGCATAGCAGTATCTACTGGTCCGGGATATACTAGAAGAAATCGGATGTTATCCTTGCAGTACATTGCATCCATTGACTCGAAGCAGTAGTTTAGTGCAGATTTACTGGCACCGTAAGCCGCAGCACCTGGCATACCTCTTAGAGATTGGATAGATGACGTAGCAACAAAAGTTCCTCCGCCTCTTTCTTTCAAGAGAACAATCCACTGGTTGATCCAATTTACAGTTCCAAAGTAATTGGTGTCAAATATCTTCCTATGAAGTTCCAAGTCAAGACCCTTATCATCTTCTTCAGTTCCATCGCCAGCATTGAGAAAGAATAACGTCGGACATACGTTGTTGTTTTTCAGCTCTGTAGATACATCCTTCACCTGATCAAATTCACTCACGTCACAAACCATAGGAATAAGATTGTCTCTTCCCAAGACTTCAGTTAGTTCGTCAAGCTTATTCCTACGGCGTGCTATGGCAACTACCCGCCAACCTCTATGAACCATTTCGTAAGCTATATACTTGCCAATCCCAGAAGACGCTCCTGTTATCAGACAGGTCTTGTTTGTTTCCTTCATGGTGTCATTTCCACCTTACGACAATTCCAGTAGTTAATGGACTCGCTTCCAGACGTAGCCGCATTCTCTTGTAAACGTTGCGTTCACGGAAACGATTAGGCGCTATTCCACCGGTGCCAGTATTGGTGAAACAAGTGGCACCAGGATAGGATGACGGAGCCCGTCGGGGCTCCGAAGGAACAAGTGCTTGTGGGACAAATAACCATTGCCTCCGGAACCGCCGGCAGGGAGACACCGCCGAGGAGATTGGCAACTACACCCTCAAGATTCATCCTGAGGGGCAAGATCCATTCGAGGACAAGGGCAAGTACGTTGTCCTGTGGAAACATGATGCTGATGGGAAATGGCGTTTGCACCGGGACATATGGAACAGCAACCTGCTAGCGGAGAAGTGAACTGGTGCAATTAAACCCGTTCTATTCTCTGTTTTATCGCCTCTATGGCCTTTTCTGAGGGAATCAGACTCTACGTGGTGTTCTTTCGCATCTGGAATAAACAGAAGAGGTAGAAAAAGACTGGATGGACCAGGCAGTCGACATAAACAGGGAGGTAGCCGACAGAAATATGTTTCTGTCGACGCGACGTGCGGCATCTCAGGCGCTTGCCTCATCCCCCGGTCGTTACTTGACGAGCGGACTCTCCTCAATCTTCAGTACAGGAGAGGTCGCGTTCATCGACGCCTTGACTCCCTCTGGCATTATGAGTTTCATGGCGCCGTGGCCGCAGCAGAGGCCAGTGAACGAAGGCGTCTTCTTGAGGCAGCCAATCCTGTCCTGAAGGACCTCCTCTAGGCTGGGCTGCGACTCCTCCCGCTTCGGGAAGTTCGAGAACTGTCCCATCACTATGCCCGCGACTCCATCGAACTTGCGCGCTAGATGCATGTGAGTGAGCAACCTCTCGATATCGTACTCCGAGACGTACACGTCCTCGAAGAACATGATCTTGCCCTTCGTATCGATGGAGTCCTCCGTGCCGAGGGTGTGCGTGATCATCGAGAGGTTACCTCCGAACAACTTGCCCTTGGCTCTCCCTGGAACGATGGTTCTTAGCAGCATGCCCTTGTCTGGGTTATCCAGGTTCCCCCACGGTTCTGCCTTGCTCAACATCTTCAGCGCCCTGTCTATGTTCGGCTTCCCGGTCGGCAGGTCCTTCTCAGGGTTGTCGCCTGCATATCCCTCGATGGAGGGCCCGTGGAAAGTCACGAGTCCAGTCCTCTGGTGTATCGAGACGTGAAGGGTCGTGATGTCGCTGTAGCCCATGAATATCTTCGGGTTGTCTTTGATCACCCCGAAGTCGAGATGCGGCAGCACCCGCATCGCGCCGTAACCCCCTCTCGAGGCGAAGACCGCATCGACCTTGTCATTGGCGAACATGTCTGTGAGCTCCCTCGCGCGGGCCTCGTCCCTCCCGGCCATGAAGCCCGAACGCGTGAGGTTACGCGTGCATTCTCCGAGCACTACCTTGTAGCCGAGCTCACGCAGGTACTTGACTCCCTGTCCGAGTCCGAAAGGCTCGGAGAAGCTCGAAGGTGAGGCTACGCCTATCGTTGCGCCCTTTGTCAGCCTTGCAGGTTTGACCGTTTTCATTCCACTCACCCGTTTCCCTTTCGACGATGGGTGGGAGGGACGATGTCACACTTAATAGTTCGTCGGATCGGATGGAGACGACGACGCTTTGGCGGGAATATCATGAGGGCGGAAAACTGTAGAAGGGGTTTCGTGACCCGGGTGGGTCAAGTCGCACTTCCCCGGATGTCTCACGCCATGGCTTCTGCGAGGATCTCCTCGGAGCTGCGTATCTCCTCCAGCCCTCCAGCAATCTCGACCAGTCCGAGCTCTATGTTCGCCCTGAGGAACTCGATCTCCTCGACGATGTCCGCACAGTCCACGTCCGAGCACTGCCAGACATCCCTCTCGATCTTCTCGATCCTCATTCTGTTCTCTGCGAGCTTGCCTAGGAACATCTGTCCTTCGACGTCTGTTCCAGAAACCTTGAGCTTCCTCATCCTTCTCATCACGTTCTTGCCCGAGTGGCCCATGCTGTTTACAGCGAGGGGAACAGCCAATCTTCTCTTCATTACAGCACCCCATCCCGTCGTATGACGATCGTCTGACAATATCTTGTCTAACGTATATATATGTTCGCGTCCCTGGCGATACGGGCTCAGGCCCCGTCTCCAGCCATCTGCGCGGCGCGCCTCTCAAAGTCCGCGATCTTCCGCTGCAGCTTCCTGATCTTGGAGTCGTGTTTGGCGACCTGCTCCCGCAGCTTGGCGGCCTTCGCCCTGAGCTTAGCCGCCTTGGCGCGTCTCTTGCTCGAATGCTCGTAGTTGTTGACCTGGGCGGAGTACCTCTTCGCCTCCTTCATGGATGACATGTTTCTCCGACACGTGGACGGGCGTGCGGAAATATGAATCTATCCACCATGGTATCAGGGCTTCCAAGGAAGGGTTTGCGACCTACTCGTGTTGGAAAACAGTATTACGGTCCGCAGCGTTGGAGGCTCGGATGCGCGCATACATCGAGTCCTATGGATGCACTTTGAATCAGGGGGAAGCCTGTGAGATCAGGGACCTCCTGCTATCCCTCGGCTGGAGCATGGCCTCCGATCCCGGAGATGCGGATCTTTCGGTCCTCGTCGCTTGCGTCGTGATCGAATCGACGGAGAACAGGATGCTCAAGCGGTTGAGGCCGCTCTCTTCATCCGGAAGGGTCATCGTGACGGGGTGTATGGCGACTGCCCGGAAGGAGGCTGCCCAGGCGGTGTTGCCCTCCGCGGAGTTCGTCCCTCCCGGAGACCTCCAGTCCTTCGCGGAGCTGGTCGGACGCGCAGGTCTCCCGTCGGTCGATGTGTCGGGCGGCGATGTGTCGGGCTTCTCGATCGTGCCGATCGCCACAGGGTGCAGAGGCGAGTGCTCGTATTGCATCACGCGCCTCGCGAGAGGAGACCTCAGGAGCAGACGACCGGAGGATATCATCGCTAAGGTCGCTTACGAGATCCGCGGAGGACCTCTTGAGATCCGCCTCACAGCGCAGGACACAGCTGCGTACGGACTCGACATAGGGTCTGATCTGGTACGGCTTTTGGAGTCCGTCGACGAGATAGAGGGCGATTTCAGGATGAGGGTCGGGATGATGAACCCGAACAGCGTCCTGCCGCTCCTTGACCGTCTTCCGGGCGCATTCTCCGACGCCCGCGTATTCAAGTTTCTTCATCTTCCGGTGCAGAGCGCGAGTGACGGCCTGCTCTCCGAGATGGGGCGCCGCTACACACTATCAGACTTCGAGAAGGTGGTCTCCGCGTTCCGCTCCGTAGTTCCTGAGCTGACACTCTCGACGGACCTGATCGTCGGATATCCTGAGGAGACCGACGAGGACCACGAGGCGAACCTCGCATTGGTGAGGCGTGTCCGTCCGGACATCGTCAATGTGACGAGATACTCGCCACGTCCTGGAACGAAGGCGTTCGGGTCCGGACGCGGGGTCGTCGGGCGGAAGGCGAAGGACCGCTCCAGGGAGCTCACAGAGGCGAGGTTCGAGGTATCTCTTGCCAGGAACGAGCGGCTGGTCGGATCCCAGAGACGCGCGCTAGCGGCCGAGCGCGGAAAGAATGGCAGTACCATACTCCGCGCGGACGATTACAGACAGGTCGTTGTCGTCGACGACCTCCCTCTGAGGAGGTTCTACGACGTCGTTATCGATTCTGCCACCCCGACATATCTCTTCGGCCGCCTCGAAGGAAGGCATTGAGTTCCGAGGATGGCCCTCGGATGGAAATCGTTAATATCGGAGCCGCTCCATGTCTCCGGTGCGTGCTTCGCCATAGCCCCGTGGTGTAGCGGTCAATCATACGGGCCTTTGGAGCCTGTGACGGAGGTTCGAATCCTCCCGGGGCTACTCCTCCTTCTCACCGATCAGCCAATTAACGAACTTCGCTACGAGAAGGAACAGGATCACCCAGGACAGCACTATCAGGAAGAAGCCTTCCGCGAGGAACCCGCCGCTGACTGCCCCGAGCAGGAATGCACCCGTGAGGGTGGCCATCACTCCGAACGCCACGCCCCAGATGGCCATGCGTCTGTCGACCTTCCACTCGACCATGCTCTACCATCTCTCTCTGTGCACCTGCTCGGACAGCGGTAGCCTCCGCCTATGGACTCCCTTCTCCGCTGGATATCCGATGGGGAGCATCGCGACGGGCCTAATGTGCGCCGGGACGCCCAGGGCCTTCACGGCCTTCTCCTCGTCGAACGCGCCCACCCAGACACTGCCAAGTCCTTTCTTGTGGAGGTACAGGGTCATGTTCTGGACGGCCGCCGCGACATCCTGAAGGCAGTAGAGCGTCCGTCCCCTATCTCCATAGTGAGACACACGCTCGAGGTTGGCGCAGAAGACAACCACCACGGGTGCCGTTTCAACGAAGTCCTGCCCGTACGCGGCATCCATCAGCTGCTTCTTGACGCCGTGGTTCCGGACGATGATGAAATCCCTCGCCTGCAGGTTGCCCGCGGAAGGTGCCAGGTTGGCCATCCTGAGCCCCTCCTCCACGATCTCGTCTGTCACAGGGTCCGGTTTGAACACCCTTATGCTCGTCCTTCCTTCGATACATTCCTCGACATCCATTCGACAACCTCCGACGTCGATCGCACGTAGCGACTCCCAAGTATTTTGATTGCACCCGGACATACGGCCTCAGCATGACAATCGAGGAGAACCGGGTTACCTGCGAGATAGTGTTGCGCTTCCCCTCATCGGACAGTGCGGGCAAGGTATTCCACGCGGTAGAGCAGGACAATGGTGGGTATGTTGATTCGAAACAGGAGGGTGATGCCGTCGTTGCTGTCATCAACGCGTCCACGCTCAGGAGCCTCTTGCACACGCTGGATGATTTTCTGTCGTGTGTGTCCGTCGCCGAGAAGATAGTCTCGAAGAAGTGACCAGGGTCATTCGTCAGGCATGCTCTTCACCCGGACCGCGATGCCGCGCCTGAATGCCAGCATCTCCTCCCGGTTCATGAGCGCTTTCCCGACTGCTGCGAGGTCCCCCTTGGTGTCCACGACCATCGCGTAGTCACCAGGCCTTATGTCCTCGTCACAGTCGACCACGAACTTCGCGAACACGTTCGCCCCCTTCCTGGAGAACTCCGCGGGCTCGTCCTCCACGACGACCCTCATCTTGGGCGGGGGAAGGGCTTCCATGAGGAGTCTCGCGCCATCCGGCTTGAGCGTGAACATGCCGTCGTGCGCCCTCAGGGAGAGCGCGTGCGTGCCGTCTATCAGGACGTTACGTATCCTCCCGGTGTTCCTCGACTTCACGAATCCGATCTCCCTGCCTGTGAGGATGTCGCCGGCCCCTCTGCCGAACTGCATGTCGAGAACCGCCCTGCACATCATCACGTCCGAGTCCCGCTCTCTGCCTACGGGGGCGACGCCTTCTAGGAAGCTCAGCGTTTCCTCGCCATCCCACATCACCGCAAGAGGATAGCCGTGGACGTGAGCGTGCCGCTCCATGACGCCCCTCATCTTACTCAAGACCTCAGCATCGAGGTTCTTCGGGATGACGGACTGGGCAATCGGGAACATGTGGTCGAGCTCGATCGGGACGGGGCCGAAGAAGGATGCGACCAGGAAGCTAGCGTCTACCTTCGTCGAGACGTCGGATATCTCCTTAGAGTACGTCCGCGAGTAAGGCTTCTCCCCATCTTCGAACCCGACGAGCACCTTCGTGTCCGGCCTGCGGTATCTGGAGAAGAACCTCTCGCGGTACCTAGTAACCGTCGGCCGCTCGTAGCTTTCCGGGCCGCAGTAGAAGAACGCCCCTCTCCTGCTGACCGGTTCGAACCTCTCGAGCTGGTCCTTGTGGGTTACCAGCCTCTTGAGGGCGTCTAGGAGCGCCGGATGGGTCCTCGCCCTCATCTCCACCATCTCCCATATCGAGCCTTCGTGGATGGCGTTCTTGACCTTCTTCAACTCTTGCAGGCTCACATGCAGGTTGTGTTCTGCGATCCGTCGTGTGCGCTCGCCCTTCTCCATGTCCTTGAGGTCGTCAACCGACGTCTTCACGCAGGCAGGGCAGGAGCATGCCAAGTCGTGGAGGTCCCTCAGGAACTTCGTGCCGGTGGGGTACATCACCCTCTCATCCCTGGCGTACTTCGCGTACGATGCGGAGTCGAACATGTCGCATCCCATGAGGACCGCGAGCGGAAACATCATCGGATGCCCTGCTCCGAATAGATGCACGGGTCGGGACGGGTCGAGCCCCTTCTTCGAAGCCATGACGATGTCGACGAGCGTGCTGTACCTGTAGCCCTCCATGATGGGCACCACCCCGCCTATCGGGTGGATGTCGAAGTCCATCGCCGAGAGAGCCTTGGCGCAGCGTTCCCTCAGATGAGGAAACACCCCTCCCTGAACGGGTCCCGCGAGTAGCATATCCCCCTTATGGTCGATGGAGTCCTTCCCCCTCGCAAGCGTGTCGTTCATCGCATCCGCCGCCTGCACCTCGCTGAAATCGGGCTCCGAGAATACGTCGAGGATGGTCCCGATGTCCGAGCCGATCTGGCTCTGGAAGGCGACTATCTCCTTGGGGTCGACCTCAACGTCGCCGTACACGTAGTTCTGGAAAGCCCCGCTGTCCGTCATTATTGGCCCGTCGAAGTTCAGGAGCGAGTGGACGTCCGAGCCCTGGACCTGCTCCCTCAGCCTGGGATCGTTCCATATGATGTACGAGTTCGTGATGAGGATCTCGACGCCGAACCTCTCGCGCATCTCCGCGGGTTCGATCGTGATCTGGTTCGGGTTGACGACCGGCAGCAGCGCTGGCGTTCTCACGGTTCCGTGCTTCGTCTTCAGCTCGCACATCCTGGCAAGGCCGTCGCGCTCCTTCAGCTCGAACATACCGTCGATGTAATGTCCGGGTGGTTATTAGGCCTATTGGAGCGTGTACCCGCACCCTATCGTACCCGCCGACCTCCCTAAAAACCATTATATACGGTCTCACTTCTGCTTGTGGCCAGAGCCCAATGAGCAGCATGATTCAGATACTCGCGGGTACAGCGATCATCTTCTTCGTACCAGGGTACACCCTCGTCTCTCTACTGTTCCCGAGGAAGGGCGAGCTCGACCCTGAATACGACATCGTGTACAGGATCGCCCTCGGCATGGGCCTGAGCATAGTGATTGCCATCATCGTCGGATTCGCCCTCGACGCCATCAGCTCCGAGGAGCAGGGCTACGTGACCAGCGGATGGCTGTGGCTTTCCTTGGGGTCCGTCACCGCCGTCTTCTTCGTCGGTGGCTGGCTCAGAGGGGCGTATCCTTGGATGGGCTTCCTGCATCCTTCCTTCTACCGCAACCCCCCTCCGAGGACAGTCGGCGGGCTGCGTCTCCCTGGACATTCGAACGAGCATAGGGCTTCCAGGCTGGTGCTCGAGAGGGAGCGATGGCTCACGGAGATGGAGCGTTGCTCGAAGAGGATCGAGAGTGCCAGCGACAACAGGAAGGACTACTATCGCAAGAGGATAGCCGAGGCCAAGGAGTTCGTCGGCAAGATAAACTCCGAGCTGGAGATCCTGCGTGAGGTGGAGGGTGTCGATGGCTCGAGCTAAGGATCAGATGGAGTACAAGCTCGTGGTGGTCATCAGGGACGACCTCCGCATGACCCCTGGCAAGCTGGCTGTGCAGGTCGCGCACGCCGCCGTCTCCTGTACCATCGATGCCAAATCTAAGAGGGCCGATTGGTTCGCCAGGTGGTACAGAGAGGGCCAGCGGAAGGTGGTCCTCAGGGCGGAGGATCTGGAGGAGCTTCGGACCTTGGAGGCGAAGGCCGCTCGGGCTGGTCTGCCTAGAGCGTTGATAACGGACGCCGGCCTGACGGAGCTGCCGCCGAATACGACCACGTGCCTCGGCATCGGCCCCGCACCCGCAGGGAGCATCGACCCAGTGACTGGGTCCTTGCCACTGATGTGAGACGGACATGAAGTCTCAGATCCGAGTACTGGGCATCGACGATTCCCCGTTCCGCTTCGGAGACAAGGAGTCGCTCGTGGTCGGGGCGCTCGTGAGGGCCCCGAACTACCTCGAGGCCGTGATGAAGACGACGGTGGAGGTGGATGGTACGGACTCGACGGACCGCATCGTCCAGATGGCGTCCGGGTCGAGGTACAGGGAACAGATCAAGGCCATCATGATCGATGGTATCGCCCTCGCAGGGTTCAACGTCGTCGACATCGAGAGGGTGTACGAAGAGACGAATCTTCCCGTTCTCACGCTCACGCGAGACCGGCCGGACATGGACGAGATCGGTGCCGCCCTGAGGAAGCATTTCGACGACTGGCAGCAGCGGTACGACCTCATGGCCAAGCTGGACCTGAGGCGGATTGAGACTGCCCACAAGCCACTCCACGCCTGCGGCGTAGGCCTCGATTGGCGAGACTTCCAGGAGCTTGTCGCCATGTGTACGGTGAGAGGGGCCGTGCCAGAGCCCGTTAGGATCGCCCACCTCGTGTCCGCGGCGATGGTCCGCGGCGAATCCCATGGGCGGTCTTGACGCGCGGCGCTGAACCCGCCTGGGAAGAGTCTTATCGCAAGATGCCCATATCTCTGTGCCAGAGGTTCGGGGACGAATGATACGGAACCTGTTCACCAAGCACGACCACAGACCCGTGAGCGGAGCGACCAAGGAGCAAACCATTCAGGCGGCGGCCTGGTTCTGGCGGTCACGACAGTTCGGTGTGAGCTTCTCATCTCCTTTCAGCCTGCAGGGTGCCCAGTTCTATTCCAAGCTGGGCCTCAGACAATCCGTGAACGTCTATGTGGTGGACGAGGGCGAACATACCGGTGTGGACCTTACCTTCTCTGCCGAGCTGACAGACGAGGGGACTGTTGCGGGAGCGGTCGGTGCCGTGCTCATCCTCCCAGTGGCCGCCGTAGTCGGAACGGTGTCCTACGTCGAATACGAGAACGACGCGCAGAGGCTTACGAACGAGTTCTGGTCGTACCTGTACGCCTTTCCCAAGAACCCCGTGCCCCCAGCTGGCCCGGCACCGCCACCCACCTCAGGTGAGGCGGTTCCGCCCTCAAACGTTTCGGGAGGTGCTGGCGAGGCCCTAGGAGCCTGCCCTGGCTGCGGCGCCTCATGTGATGGCGACGCCAAGTTCTGCAAGTACTGCGGCTCGCGTCTCTAACCTCTTGCTCGGACAATCTGGCAGGCCCACCGTACAACCGCAAGTTTTAATAATCGGACGAGTTTGTAGGGCTTACTTCCATAGTAAAGGTGAGCGTTTGCCGAGAGGTTTGAACACTGCTAGAAAGCTTAGACTCAACAGACAGAAGACGCGTTGGAGCGACCGTTACTACAAGCGCAGGACGCTCTCGCTCAAGGAGAAGTCCGACCCGTTGGAGGGGTCCGCTCAGGCCAAGGGCGTCGTCCTTGAGAAGGTCGGGATCGAGGCCAAGCAGCCCAACTCAGGCATAAGAAAGTGCGTCAAGATTCAGCTGATAAAGAACGGTAGGCAGATCACCGCGTTCGCTGTGGGAGACGGAGCTATCAACTTCATCGACGAGCACGACGAGGTCCTGGTCGAGGGCATCGGCGGCAGGATGGGGAGGTCGTACGGCGACATCCCCGGCGTCAGATTTAAGGTGATCAAGGTCAACAACGTGTCCCTCGACGAGCTCGTGAGGGGCAGGAAGGAGAAGCCCGTGAGGTGAGCTGGATGGAGGAAGAGAAACCACAGACACCGTCACAGGAGAAGCCCGCTGAGCCATCCGAGCCCGAGGCGGCTCCTGCACCGACCGCTCCCCCGAAGACTCCCGCGGTCAAGGCTGCCACCTCTGCACCGACCAGAACTCCGAAGGCTCCCAAGGCCAAGAAGGAAGCGCCGAAAGAGCCACAGACCGCTGAACCGGTCAAGGAGGAGAAGCCGAAACCCAAGCCCTCCGCTCTGGACAACGTCCTGATGTTCGGAAGGTTCGATGTCTCCGAGGTTCACATCGACGACCCTGGTATTGCGAGGTATGTCGATATTTCCCCAGTAGCCGTTCCACACACCGGGGGCAAGCATACCAGCAAGGCATTCGGGAAGGCCAAGATGAGCATCGTCGAGAGGCTCATCAACGGCATGATGAGGACAGAGGACTTCACCGGCAAGAAGATAAAGAGCTACAGGGCGGTCGAGGACGCCTTCATCATTATCCAAGGGAAGACCAAGAGGAATCCCCTCCAGATGCTCGTCGACGCGCTACAGAACGCCGCTCCTCGCGAGGAGGTCACACGACTTCAGTACGGCGGCATATCTGTCCCTAAGGCGGTCGATGTGGCGCCGGCCAGGAGAGTCGACCTCGCGCTGAGGCACATCTGTCGGGGGGCACTCGATTCGTCGCACAAGAGCAAGAAGCCCATCGGTGAGTGTCTCGCGGACGAGATAATCGCCGCCTCGAATGGCGATGTCAACTGCTACTCGGTCAGGAAGAAGGAAGAGGTCGAGCGAGTCTCAGCCTCGGCGAGATGAGCGTGAGGCTGCTCCCCGCAAGCAGTTGCTCCTCGTACATACCATTCGAAGTGGTAGCTGAATAGCAACCCACGGTGATGACATGGGAAGGAAGGAAGACAACATTCGAAAGGCCCAGGGTCTGATGAGGAAGACGAAGTTCATCCGCAACATCGGCACTGCCGCTCACATAGATCACGGTAAGACCACCCTGTCGGACAACCTCATAGCTGGCTCTGGGATGATGTCTGAGGAGCTCGCGGGCAAGCAGCTCCTCCTCGATTACGACGAGCAGGAGCAGGCCAGAGGCATCACGATCAACGCTGCGAGTGCGTCGATGGTGTACAACTTCCGCGAGAAGGATTATCTCATCAACCTGATTGACACACCTGGTCACGTCGACTTCGGAGGAGACGTCACGAGGGCCATGAGGGCTATCGACGGTGTGCTCATCCTCGTCTGCGCGGTCGAGGGCGTCATGCCGCAGACAGAGACGGTCATCAGGCAGGCCATACGCGAGAAGGTACATCCCATACTGTTCATCAACAAGGTCGACAGGCTCATCAACGAGCTGAAGGTGACGCCAGAGCAGATGCAGCAGCGGCTGACGACGATCATCAACGAAGTTAACGAGAAGATAACGAAGCTGCTTCCGCCCGAGTTGAAGCAGGCGTGGTCACTGAAGGTCGAGGGCGGCAACGTGCTCTTCGGCTCTGCCTACAACAACTGGGCGATCAGCGTGCCGTTCATGAAGAAGACCAACATCACGTTCAAGGAGATATATGACTACTGTCACAAGGAGGACCAGAAGACTCTCGCGAAGAGGGCTCCTCTCCACGAGGTCACGCTGGACGCGGTCATAACGCACCTGCCCGACCCGGTCGCCGCACAGGAACTCAGGGTCCCAACAATCTGGCGCGGAGACATGGAATCCGCCTTCGGCAAGGGTATGATGACCTGCGACCCTGAAGGCCCTGTCGCGCTCATGATCACCAAGATCATTGTCGACCCACATGCGGGCGAGGTCGCCGTCGGGAGGTTGTTCAGCGGGAAGATATCGAAGGGGCAGGAGCTGTACATCAGCGGCATGCCCAACCCGAACAGGGCGCAGCTGGTTTCCCTCACGGTCGGAGCCGACCGGATCCCGGTCGAGGAGATCGACGCCGGCAACGTCGTAGCCGTATCGGGTCTCAAGGACGCCATAGCGGGGTCTACGGCCTCCAGCGACCCTGAGATGGCACCGTTCGAGAAGATGGTCCACTACAGCGAACCGGTCGTCACGGTCGCGATCGAGGCGAAGCATACCAAGGACCTCCCGAAGCTGGTCCAGGTACTGAGGACGGTCGCCAAGGCCGACCCGTCCATCCAGGTGGAGATCAACCAGGAGACGGGGGAGCACCTGATGTCCGGCATGGGCGAGCTGCACCTGGAGATCACCCAGTACCGCATCGTGAACGAGCACAAGGTGGAGATCAACACATCCCCGCCGATAGTCGTATACAGGGAGTGCGTCTCCGGGAAGGGCGGTCCATTCGAGGGCAAGTCTCCCAACAAGCACAACAGGTTCTACATCGAGGTCGAGGCACTGGAGCCAGCCATCGTCGAGGCGATCCGCTCGGGCGACATCTCGACCGAGGGGAGGGTGAAGGACGCCAAGGCCGTCGGCAGACAGCTCCAGGACCTCGGCATGGACAGGAACGAGGCGAGGGGCATAAACGCGTTCGAAGGAACGAACGTCCTGCTGGACATGACGAAGGGCATCCAGTACCTGTACGAGACGATGGAGCTTGTGAGGGAGGCGTTCGTCGAGGCGATGAACCGTGCCCCGCTCGCGAACGAGAAGTGCATGGGTATGAAGCTCAAGCTCGTCGACGCGAAGCTGCACGAAGACAGCATCCACAGGGGGCCGGCGCAGGTCATCCCTGCCGCGAGGTCGGCTATATACGGCGCCATGTGCCAGGCAGGCAGGGTTCTCTACGAGCCAGTGCAGAAGGTGTTCATCAACGTCCCCGAGGATCTGATGGGCAACGCGATCCGCGAGGTCCAGCAGCGGAGGGGCGTCGTCGAGGACATGAAGCAGGAGGGCGACAACACGGTCATCGAGGCGAAGTGTCCGGTGGGCGAGATGTTCGGATTCGCCGCGTCCATCAGGAGCGCCACGAGCGGACGTGCGCTCTGGTCGACCGAGAACTCTGGCTTTGTCATGATGCCGCGTGAGGTGCAGGAGAAGGTCGTGCCGCAGATAAGGGCGAGGAAGGGGCTCAAGCCCGAGCCGTACGATGCCACGTACTACGCAGGCTGAGCGCGGCAGCCAACACCCAGATTGCCCCGCAAAAGACTAATATACCAAGAGCATGATGCTCGAATCGTAGGTAATGGAGGCCATGTTATGGCAGAAAAACCACACATGAACCTGGTGTTCATCGGACACGTCGATCACGGCAAGTCGACCTCAGTCGGGCGGCTGCTACTCGATACAGGACATATCGAAGCGCACATAATCGAGAAGTACAGGAAGGAAGCCGACCAGAAGGGCAAGGCGACCTTCGAGTTCGCGTGGGTCATGGATGGACTGAAGGAAGAGAGGGAGAGGGGTCTCACCATCGATGTGGCCCACAAGAGGTTCAACTCGCAGAAGTACTACTTCACCATAATCGACGCTCCGGGTCACAGGGACTTCGTAAAGAACATGATCACAGGCACGAGCCAGGCCGACGCAGCGGTCATAGTCGTATCGGCCATCGAGGGCCCGCAGGCGCAGACTAAGGAGCACATATTCCTCTCGAGGACTCTGGGCGTGAAGCAGATCATAATCGACGTCAACAAGATGGACGCCGTCAAGTACGACCAGGCGAAGTACGAGGAGACCAAGAAGGCCGTCACGGAGCTGCTTAAGACCGTCGGCTACAAGGCGGACGATATACCGTTCATCCCCGCATCCGGCTTCAAGGGCGATAACGTCGCGAAGCCGTCGGAGAACATGCCATGGTACAAGGGTCCCACAATCCTTCAGGCGCTCGACGCGCTCACGCCGTCCGAGCAGGTGACCGGCAAACCACTCAGGCTGCCCGTGCAGGACGTCTACACCATCACAGGTGTGGGTACCGTGCCCGTCGGAAGGGTCGAGACTGGTCTGCTGAAGTCCGACATGAAGATCACCTTCATGCCGTCGAACAAGACCGGCGAGGTGAAGACGATCGAGATGCACCACGAGATACTGCCCCAGGCGGTTCCCGGCGACAATGTCGGATTCAACGTCAGAGGCATCGCCAAGAACGACATCCGCAGAGGGGACGTCGCGGGACCAGCTGACAGCCCCCCGACGGTCGCCAAGTCGTTCGTCGCGCAGATCGCCGTCCTGAACCATCCGAGCGTGCTGACGGTCGGATACACACCAGTGTTCCACTGCCACACGGCGCAGGTCGCGTGCACGTTCACGGAACTGCAGAAGAAGCTCGACCCCAAGACCGGCGCGGTCAAGGAGGAGAACCCACAGTTCCTGAAGACCGGCGACATCGCGTTCGTGAAGATCACGCCGACGAAGCCACTGGCGATCGAGACTGCGAAGGACTTCCCGCAGCTCGGCAGGTTCGCCGTCAGGGATATGGGCCAGACTGTCGCTGCAGGGTCGGTCGTGAGCATCGAGAAGAAGGAAATGTGATCGAAACCCCTTTATTCCCTTTTCATTTTCCATGATGTTTTCCAAGAGGTATTGAGAAGATGGCGCAGAGAGCCAGGATATCGCTGAGCGGCACTGACCCCAAGAAGGTCGACGGGGTATGCAAGCAGATCAAGATGATCAGCGAGAAGACCGGCGTGGCCATCTCCGGCCCCATCCCGCTGCCGACCAAGCGTCTGCTGGTTCCGTGCAGGAAGAGCCCGGACGGGGAGGGTTCAGAGACTTGGGACCGCTGGGAGATGCGTGTCCACAAGAGGCTCATCGACCTCGACGCGGACGAGCGCGCGCTCAGGCAGCTCATGCGCATACAGGTGCCCGACGGCGTGAACATCGAGATCGTTCTGCGGTCGTGATTTCCTGCATGAACGAAATACCGCGTCTTGGACGAATAGTTCATCGATGATTTGAATCAATTCTGGCATATTCTACGAACGACCTTTTCCGTCCCGTAGTCCGAGATTCTCACCATTCCATCATTCGGTTGCCGCAGCCGTCTCGGAAACCTATATAACGACAACGCTCAATCGGCATCGAGTCGAGGTTACCATGGGCCGATAGATCAGCGGAAGATCGCCTGCTTTGCAAGCAGGAGGTCAGGGGTTCAAATCCCCTTCGGTCCACCACCCATGAGAAAATGCCATATGGGGGACGGGGAAAGGGTCTTGGCCTCGGTGCGAAATTCCGCTTGATTTTCTCAGGGTTCGGACATACTGGCTCGGCAGAGGTTCAAATCCCTCTGCCCCCGCTCAAACGTCTAGGATGGCTGCAAAAGGCACATCTTGATGCCGTCGTCATTCCGGCATAGCTCGACCTATCCCACCGAGATCAAGACGATGCCCAGAATTACGATACCGAGAAGCATCCAGTCCAGCCGCGACAGCCTCTCGCTCAGGAATACGCGCGCTCCCAGAATGGTTACAATCGGATATGCGGAGATGAGCGGGAACACCACCGACGCTGCGCCCTGTGAGACCGCAAGAGTTTCGGCGAAGTATCCGAGCTGCCAGAGCTCTGCTACGACTACAGCACCTATGACCGGCACAGTCCACTTGGGGAAGAAGACGCGCCACGAGGCGCGCTTGTTACGAAGATAGACGAACCCTATCGGTGGCAGCACGAAGACATACAGCCCCAGGTAGCCGACCAACGGAAGGCCTTCGAGCGCCATCTTGATGAATATAGCGCCGACACCCCATAGGAAGAACGTTGCCAAGCTGAGCATTAGAGAGGATCGGCTGAAACCGGTCACATCCCCTGTCGAGCGGCCGTGGGAGAACGAGAGGGCGACCATGCTCGCTATGATCATTGATATGCCAATGCAGCTCAGCGAGCCGAGCCTCTCCTCAAGGAAAGTTATCGCGAGGAGCGCCGTTAGAGCTGGGTACGCTGCGGTTATGCTGCCGACCATGCTCACGGCACCTCTCTCTAGCGCCTCAAGGAAGATGTAGAATCCCCCCCTTGCTGTCGACGCGCCGATGAGGCCGTACAGGATGTATTCGAGATGGTCGAGGTACTCCCCCCAAAGGAGAACCGCTCCGGCGAATATGAAGATGTACAATGGCAGAGAGACGACCAAGTTGATGGCAACCATCGATGTGGCTTCGAGTGATCCGAGGGTGGCCTTCGCAATGATTTGGTCAGCGCCGTATATCACAAGCGCGCACAGGGCGAGTGAGACTGCAGCTTCAATCATTGGCTTCCTTCCGGTTGCCTCCGCCATCCGCTATCAGTATTTGATAGTTGTCCAAGGACGACTGCAACTCTGGACAATATGAATCGGGAAATGTTTTGTCCCCGATGCGAAATTCTGCTTGATTTTCTCAGGCTTCAGACATACTGGCTCTTCAGGGATTCAAATCCACTTCGGTCGACTTAGACTTCAGAGCAAAGCTCATGTTGTAGGAATGACTCCTAGGCTGGGGATTAGGAGGAATTCGGTGTCCGAGGGCCTGCTCGAATCAGTTCCCGACTACAGGGAGTTCTACACCGTTGACGAACTGAATTCTAGTTCTGAGGAGCTGGCCCTGCGGCATCCTGATAAGGTGAGCTTGACTACAATAGGAAAGGCACGCTCCGGAGAGAAGATCCAAGCGCTGAAGATCGGCAGCGGTAAGAAAGTGGCGCTTATGTTTGGTTTCCCCCATCCAAACGAACCGATAGGGAGCATGACTCTCGAGCACCTCTCGAATAGACTCGTCGAAGATACCTCTCTTGACAGCTTGGACTATACCTGGTATCTTGTCAAGTGCATAGATCCTGATGGAGCGCGTTTGAACGAGGGGTGGTTCAAGGGGCGATTCACGCCCCTAAAGTATGCGCTCGGTTATTATCGCCCGCCGCTCCAGCAGCAGGTCGAGTGGACTTTTCCAATTGAGTACAAGACTCACGTCTGGAAGAAGCCGCTCCCGGAAACGAAGGCCCTGATGGGTCTGATTAACATGGCGAAACCGCAATTCATGTACAGCTTGCACAATTCGGGATTTGGAGGTGTCTACTTCTTCTTGAGCGAGCCGTGCAGGCCACTTTATTCAAGGCTTCAGACGGTCGTGAAGAACGAAGGTCTCCCGTTGCACAGTGGGGAACCCGAATCCCCGTACATGAAACGGTACTCACGAGCCATATTCGAGAGCCCTACCGTTGCCCAAGAATATGAATTCCTGAATAAGAACACGGGTGAGGACCCCGCGGAATTGATGGCCGGTGGGTCCAGCAGTGGGGAATACGCTCGAAGAGTTGCTGGAACCTTCACGCTCATCTGCGAGATGCCGTATTTTTACGACCCCCGAATTGAGGATGCATCGCTCTCGGATGTGACTCGGAAGGAAGCTTGCCTGTACGATGCCAAATGCACGGAAGAGATTCTAGACTTCACGAAGAGGGTTTACTCCAAGGCCAGGAAGCTTGTCAAGTCACACAGGGATAGGAGGCCTTTTATCGACTCGGTCGAGTCTCGATTGAGGACCCTACCAGAGTATCTCGAAGCCCAGAGGAATTGGGCAATAACAGATAAGACCATGACTCGCAAGGCAACAGTGGCAGAGAAGTTCGACAGCTTCACAGCAATGCGATTCTATGATGTCCTGAACCTTGGCATGTTGTATCGCTGCATAGTCGACACCGGCAATGAACAAGCCGAGGAACAGGTTCTGAGACACATCAAGGAAGACATACGAGATTTCACCAAACAGCTGTCTTTCAGAGTCATCCCGATCAGAAGTCTCGTGCGGGTGCAATTGGGAAGTGCTTTGGCGACTGCACGGCAATTGTCCAAGGGCACACGGTGCTGAGAACCTACAGATTCCCGCTGTACGGGATGGGTGCGACAAGACTCAGCACTCTTTCTATCTCTGAATTGAGGAATCAGGAGCGGATGTAAAAAACAGAGGTTTGGTGAGGGGCAATTAACTCCTCGTTTTCGTTACCCTTCCCGGGGTGCCATTCTGGAAGGTTGATGTGCCTCTTTCAGCCGAGCCAGCCGAAAAAGTGGGTTCAAATTCCCTTCAGTTCACCTAGACTTCTGGCTGGGCATTCTCATGCACTTGTCTGTCACGGGCTGGTCGTCGCCGGTCGGAGTCCGATGAGACCGGTTGAGCGCAGGATTCAAACATCCCTCTTCTGGAACCACCAATAGGCGAGCATGAGCGGTACCGCGGTCCATAGCAATTGCGCAAAGGCCAACGAGTAGAGGTTGATCCACTGCGGCACATCGAACTCGATTCCCATTAACGTTGTCTGACCGAATGCCAACATCGCAGCCGTCTGGGTCCCATCTTGAGGGCTAAGGAACACTTCGAAGTAGAACCACTCCGGAGGAGAAAATGAGTCGCCTGAGATGAAGTCGTTCAAGTTTCCGCCCGTTGACATATACAGCCCCATCCATACCATCCCGATGATCATTCCCCAGAAGAAGAGCACAACCCCCGCGCCGAGCGCGGTCACGCGCCTCTTCAGCAAAGCTGAGAGGCTCACAGACAGACTCAAGTAGAGCAGGCCAAGGAGCATGGTCAAGAGTATGAAAGCGACATATCCACCCCATTGGGCGCGCCCGGTTGTTCCCGCGATGATTATGCCTGAGATTCCGAAGCCGACGAGGATCGAGAAACATATCACCGACCCCAGTCCCAGAAACTTGCCGAGCAGGACCTCGATGCGTCTCACCGGACAGGCGAGGACGACAGAGAGCGCCCCGCTCTCCGCCTCTCCTGCTATGGTCGCGTAGCCGAGAATTATGGCTATGATGGGAACGACTATGCTAGAGAGACTCATGAGCACACCAACGGTCAGGTCCATCTCGCCAACGCTGCCCGTGCCCGCCATGAACGCTGAGGCGATCGTCAGTATCAGGAAGATGGCAATCAACGCAACGATCCACCTATTCCTCACGTTGTCTGCGAATTCCTTCTTCGCAATGATGTAGACGGACCTGGGGTTCAGTGACATCTAGGACTCACCCTCCTCCGAGAGTAACCTCACGAACGCCTCCTCCAGGGTGGGTTCGACTGTCCTGAAGTCCTTGATGACCAGCCCTCTCTCCTGCATCGCTGTCATCGTTCTCAATCGCGCGCTGGCATCACAAGTGATGACCATGGTGTCGTCCTTCGCAGTCACGTCCTCGACGCCTTCGATTTCCCGGATCCATGATAATGTTTTCTCGTTCAAACCAGAGCTCCGAATCCACAGACGCGGCCTGATGTGGAGGCCGCCACTGATGTTGTCGATTGGGTCCTCGGCCACGAGCCTGCCATTGTCTATTATCGCAACCCTGTGGCAGAGCGCCTGGACCTCTGAG